>CAZABI010000043.1:0-6759 GCA_964483235.1 uncultured Dehalococcoidales bacterium
TACGGGACAATGCAGGACTTCGAATTACTGGTCAAGGAGGCAGAGAAGCGCAAAATACACATCATTATGGACCTGGTGGTGAACCACACCTCTGACCAGCATGCCTGGTTCAAGGAGTCACGCAGTTCGCGGGACAATCCCAGGCGCAACTGGTACATCTGGCATGATAAAAAAAATGGCGGCTTTCCTACCAACTGGAAGGCGCTGGTAGGCGGCAGCACCTGGGAATGGGATAAGATTACCGGGCAATACTACCTGCACTCGTTCATGAAATGCCAGCCCGACCTCAATTGGAGGAACCGAGCGGTCAGAGAAGAGATATATAGCACCATGAGGTTCTGGCTGGATAAAGGAGTATCCGGATTCCGCTGTGACATACTTAACTACTTCTTGAAAGACGATCAATTGAGGGACAACCCGGTCGACCTGCTAAAGGGTCCCTTTGCCTTCTTCCAGCAACCACTGTATACGCGCAATCAGCCAGGCATGGATGAGATCCTGAAAGAGATGCGCGCTGTGCTGGACGAGTATAAAGAACGCATGATGGTAGGAGAGGTGTTCGTACACCAGGAGGGGCCGCAGACAGCAGCCGAATACATGGGCAGGGGCGACGACCGCTGCCACCTGTCATTCGAGTTCAGCTTGCTCTTCACAAAATGGAACGCAAAGCTATTTGCTGAACGTATACATCGCTGGTATGCAGCCATCCCGGAGAAAGGTTGGCCCTGCAATGTACTATCCAACCACGACCAGCCGCGGGCAATAACACGCTTTGCAGCCGGGGGTGATACAGGCAAAAGGGCCAAAGTCCTGGCAGCGTTTCTACTCGCGCTCAGAGGCACACCCTTCCTGTACTATGGGGAAGAGATCGGCATGCCCAACTGCCGGATTACTAAAAGGGATATTCGGGACACCGTAGGCAAGATCTACTGGCCTCTACCCATCGGCCGGGATGGCGAGCGCAGCCCGATGCAATGGAACAACGGGACCAACGCCGGCTTCACTACCGTCAAGCCATGGCTGCCTGTAGGCAGCAGCTATAAAGAAATTAACGTTGAAAGCCAGTTGAACGACACGTCCTCAGTATTAAACTTTTACCGGCGGCTGATTGCATTGAGGCGGCAGAAAGCACCGCTGCAAATGGGAAGCTATGAACCGCTGCCGTCAGATAAAGATATCCTGGCCTTCCGCCGCGCCTACCAAAACGAGAATATATGTGTTATCCTGAATTTCAGTAACGGCCAGAGATGGCAGGACAATGATTCAGGTAAAAAATGGAGTCTGCTGCTGAGCACGCACCGCAGCGGTAACGAAGCCTTTGATAAAGGCAGGTTAGCCGTATTCCCTTATGAAGCGCTGATACTGGAAGAGATAAGGTGATAACTATAATAAGTTTTTACGCGTGGAGTGAATAGATGAGTAAAATTGTCGCATTCGGGTCGGATCACGTAGGCTTTGAATTGAAGGGGGAGTTGATATCGTTCCTCAAGGACAACTACGAGATACTGGACCTGGGGCCGCATACTTATGACGCTTTGGACGATTACCCCGACTACGCAGAGCTTGTAGCACAAGCTGTAGCCGGGGGAAAGGCCTGGCGCGGCATTCTTATCTGCGGCAGCGGCGTCGGTGTCTGCATCACCGCCAACAAGGTGGCGGGCGGGCGCGCCTGCCTTTGCCACGACACATTTTCAGCGCGCCAGGGAGTGGAACACGTCAATATGAATATCATCTGCCTGGGAGCACGTATAATCGGCATGGAATGGGCCAAAGAACTGGTTACAGCCTTTCTCAACGCCGAATATCCCGCAGAGGCCAAACACCAGCGCAGGCTGGACAAGCTCATGAACGTGGAAAAACGCTCGTTGCAAGGTAAGCAGCCATAAACTAGTAAACCGGCATCTGATAATGCTGCCGGCATGACACGGAAAAGCATCGCCAACTATCGGGTGAAATGGTTAAGGGAATACTAAGGGTATTGTAAATCAGATGGATGAATCGGCATTATTTGAAGCCAGGAGCCTGGTAGCGCGCGTTGGCAAAATCATGCTGGACAGGAACCTGACCGACCTGGCAGGGGGCAACATCAGCGTTAGAGTTGATAACAGAGTACTGATGTCGCCAAGCTATGCAGGCACGCGTAAATTCTGGGAACTGACACCCGCGGACGTGCTGGTGCTGGACTTAAACGGCAACCTGCTTGAAGGAAACGGTAAAATTTCCCGTGAAGCCCCGGTCCACCTGAAGCTGCTGAACTCCTTCTACCCGGGAGGCAGCGCGGTCATCCATTCCCACGCACGTAACATCATGGTTTTCTGCGCCGCCTGCCGGCCGATACCTCCGGTGCTTGAATACAGTTATAAATTCGGTGAAATAAAAGTCGTCGAGTATGCCCGCGGCGGGACGCAGAGCCAGCAATTAGCTGAAAACATTTACATGGGGCTGCTTGGACAGGAAACACGCATAGGCAAGCAGGCCGCGGCCGTTATTGCGCCCTGGCATGGTTTATTCGCAGTCGGTAAAGACCTGTATGCGACACTCGACGCCGTGGAGCGCATCGAGATAAATGCCCGCTGTATTTTGCTTGCAGCATCTTTACCGGACGGAGCAAAGGGGCTGGAGCAGTCCTGCGCTGATCTCTCCAACACGATGAAACCCGTTGAGGGAGACGACGAATAACTCAGCAACTGCCATGATCGTGACCGTAACGCTTAATCCGGCCATCGACCGCACCTTCTTCGTCAGAGGTTTTAGCTGGAATAGGACCATCCGCGCCTCGCAGACTGTGCTGGGCATGGGCGGCAAAGCTACCGACGCTTCCTGGGTGCTGGGTGAACTCGGATATGCTAATACGGCAATGGGCTTTGCAGCGGGAGCCACGGGCAGGCAGATGGAGCGGATGCTGCAGGCGCGCGGCTGCCGCACCGATTTCACCTGGGTGGAGGGTGAGACCCGCACCAATATCGTGGTCATCAGCATGGAAGGCAAAGGCCAGAGCACACTGGTCAGCGAAGGCCTTTCAATTAATAAGAGTGATATTCAGACATTCAGTAATAAATATCGCTTGGCCTTAAAAAAGGCCGGCTGTATACTGATCGGGGGCAGCCTGCCGCGCGGAATAGACTCGTCCTTCTACACTGAAATCGTCAGGCAGGCAAGGAAAGCCGGACTGCCGGTGGTCTTCGACGCCAGCGGACCGGGACTCAAGGCAGGCATAAAAGGTCGGCCAACCATTGCCAAGCCTAATATCGATGAGATATCCGACCTGGCAGGTGAAAAGGTCACATCCATAAAATCCGCTTATCGAGTTGGACGCAAGCTCCAGCAGAAATATGATACGTCGCTGATTATCACCCTGGGAAAAAGCGGCGCCCTGGCCGTACTGCCCGACCGCAGCTACCGCATCCCGGTGCTTAAAATCCCGGTCGTCAGTACAGCCGGAGCGGGCGATGCTGTACTGGCCGGGTTATCGGCGGCGCTATCGCAGGGCAAACCCATAGAAGACGGCCTGCGATTGGGCTTTGCTGCGGCTGCTGCCGTTTGCCTGACGCCAGCCACTGCCGACTGCCACCGCGAGGATGTAGAACGCCTGCTGCCCAAAATAAAGCTGATATCTTACATTGGCTGATCAGCCGGCCGGTTCTACCCTGATCGAGTGTATTGTATTATCGGGATGATGCCTGTAAATTAAACGCTGGTTATTATTGTCAATAGTATAATTTCCATCCGAGACCGTTACATTGTACCCTGCCGAATACTGTAACTGCGGGACGAAGATCTCGGTCGGCTCAATAACGGCAGGATCATGACAGAACTCGAACTCAAAGACACGCGTTTTTACGTCAAATGAAAAGCGCAGCGGGTCACCGGCAATCGCCGTAGGATAAGGTCTGACAACGGCTTGCAGAGCACGGCCTCCCGAGTTAATATCAGCAGGATCAGCTTGCTGGCTGTTGCTGAAGATGGAGAAATCCTCCATATTCCAGTGGTCGCCATATTCGTTGTCGTTGTAAGAATTGTATGTCCAGAGATTATAATGCAACATACTGGCGTCCAGCGCCGTGAACAGGCGCTCCCATTCTTTGATATGAGCGCTGTAGTCCCCCGTGCGGTACGCCGCCCTCTTATTCATGTCGTAGCAGATGCCAATCTCACCTATCACTGTCGGCACACCGCCGTGGAAATTGTTCCCGATCTCCTTAATCCGCCGCATCTGGTCATTGAAAGAATTCTGTACCTTCCCCGGCAGGCCAATGACCGGTTTGTTGGTCAGCTTGTCATTGCCCAGGAAAGCATTGGGGAAAAAATGGTAGGCCTTGGTTATCCAGTGGACATCGTCATACCAGTGCGGCTTATACACCAGGTTCTTAGCATCATTCTCGCCCATAAGCGGCGGGTGGAAATTGATACTGGGCGGCGTCAATAAAATCCAGGCTGCAGGATCAATTGCGTGAATGCCGGCAGCGAAGCGGTTAAAATAGAACTTCTGATAGTCGTTGGTAAAGTCTACCGCCTTGCCATTTCTCATTGAGAAATAATCGGGCTGCAGCAGTACCGGTTTTCCTGCGCCGTCCAGGTCCCAGACACCGTTGGACTTCCATAGGCAGTCATACCCGTCCTTCCAGACCTTAATCCTGCCAGGATTCAGCACTTTCTTCCCGATCAGCTTGGCCAGAAACGGCTTCCAGACCTCCACTTCCTGGGAAATACCGGCGCCCAGCAGCATGCCCTGGAAGGCCGTGGGACATTCACCGCTCTTGTAATGGTACCAGCTTGTGGAATTCAGGTTATAGCAGTTTATATAACCACGGAAAGGCTCGTTCATGGTGTCGTATCCCAACAGGGCATGCAGTCCTTTGAGGCGTTCCGCCACCTTGGCATAGGCCTTGACCAGGTGATTCTGCAGGTATTCCTGTGCCGGCTCCCCTTCTATTTTGGTTTTTGGCGCGAAGTCGTTTCCACCGAAAAAGAGTGTGAACATGGTAGCGCAAGCCAGCCTGCACCCGTTGGTGTTCCAGATCTGCGGTTTGTACTCGCTGCCGTAGGCTTGCTGTGTGATGGCCGCGCCGGTCTCCTTGAATTTAGTTACGTCAAATCCAACCGACTCGAGCGTCCAGGCCGGTGCGCCGCATCCCCCGGTAAACCGGCTCCAGACGTCCTGCCGTATATCGATATAAAGGTGATGACCGTACTCTCCAGCCTTTTTCACCATCTCGTACAGGTAATCCAGGTATTTTTCATCGTAGATGCCAGGACCTTCGTGCTCGATGGCCTCCCATGGCACCAGGAACCGGAAAAAAGTCAGTCCCCAGTTCTTTAGCCTGCGGTAGTGCTCATCGGCATCGGCCAGGGGAAAGGGCCTCCCCACAAAAGATACCGTCCGGCGCTGTTCGAAGAATCCCTCTGTTATATGCGTGGAACCATCCGGCTTATAAGGAACCTTGGCATCCAGGTTAACGCCACGTAAGATTAGACGCCTGCCATGCTCATCAACAAAGTTTGGGTCTTTGATTTTGATCATTTCAGCTCCTTAAATTTAGATGCTGCGATATACAGAATATATATTTCACCTTCCACAATTTATCTGGATTTGCTTAAAGTAATGAAAACCTCCCGGCCTATGGCATAAGTAGAATGCAACCTTCGTGCAACCATTTAGATATAAATCGTAGTCAGGATTTTTCATAACGCTTGAGTAGGCACCGGTGGCTATATATACATCTGCGATCATGCCAGAACATCAATGTTGGGATTGATAGCCGACGTGCCTTTAACACAAAGATGAATTTTCTCTTATAAAAGGCCTGTAACAATAAACTGGCCTCAAGGGACAATTTTTTGTTCTACGATTCTGGCGTAACCTTCGATGTCACCCTCGGCATATTGTTGCACCCAGATCCACACGATTACGTTGTTCTTTCTGAATACCAGCTTTTTATCCAATGGTAAGGAATCATTGAGAAAGCAGTCATCCCCGATTTGAGGATATGAAAGAGACACGCCGGATGGCTTCTCTTTTTCATACGCGTCGCTTGCAATTTCAATTGATCGGTAAACCGCAGTGGAATTTTGCACACCTGGTGAAAAAGCCGCCCCCTGTGAATAATACGCATGGCAGGTCGAGCTTGCCCGCTGCTTTGCCGGCGGAGAGGCATTTCCTTTGTTCCAGCCCGGCCCCATATCGTCGATGGTCAGTACCATTTGATATGCCTGCTTTTTTATCAGGGTCGTTGTATCTACCGGACTGGTAGTTGGCGGTTGTACAGCGGGAGTTGGTTGAGAAGGCGTTTGAGAAGACGGAGTGGATGCCGGGACCGGTATGGAAGGCAGAAGAGAGTTGGTAATTCTTTTTTCCTCTATCCTGGCATAACTTTCGATATCACCCGATGCATATTGTTGTATCCAGATCCATACCACGACATTATTTTTTCTGAATACCAGTTTCTTATCACGCGGTACGGAATCATTTAAGAAACATTCGTTTCCTATATTAGGATATGAGAAAGACGCGCCGGCAGCTTTCTCTTTCTCGTAAGCATTACTTGCGTTTTCGACAGAGCGGTAGACCGCCACTGCATTTTGTATGACCGGAGGAAAGGCAGACCCCTGTGAATAATAAACCTGGCTGTACGAAACTGCCTGAGACACCGGCGCTGCGGCAGTACTTCCCCGAACCCAGCCCTGCCCCAGATCATCTATGTTCAGGACCAACTGACTGGCCGGTACAGTGACCAGGGCAGTGGAATCGGCTAAACCGGC
>CAZABI010000044.1:0-1629 GCA_964483235.1 uncultured Dehalococcoidales bacterium
AATGCAGTGGCAGATGCTGAAGGAAGGCGTCATGATCAAGCAGGTACAACCGAACGCCGCGCATTTCGCCGTGGCTGAGCTGGAGAAACTGGGCAAACTGGATTGCGTGGTGACCCAGAACATAGATAATCTGCACCAGGTGGCGGGCAACAGTCCCGAAATTGTATTTGAGCTACACGGTAACATGCAATTTGTTCGTTGCCTGGGTTGCAGCAAGCGTTGGCTGGTAGAAGAGGTCATCGTGCGGCTTGAGACCGAGGAAGTCCCCGAGTGCGTACATTGCAAGGGCATCTTGAAACCCGACGCAGTATTTTTCGGCGAGTCGTTACCTCAGGCTGTTTTGAGCGAGGCTTCCAGGCGTGCCAGTAATTGCGATCTGTGTATTGTTATCGGGTCTACACTGGTAGTATACCCGGCGGCATATGTACCGATGTACGCGAAGGATGCGGGAGCGAAGATCGTGATTATCAACATCGGGGATACCCCGATGGACTCGCAGGCCCATGTGCGAATCGAGGCTAAAGCCGGGGAAACCATGTCTAACGTGTTGGTTCACCTTAAAAAGAAGATGGGTAGATGAGTGTATTGACAAGCATTACATACAATGTTAGATTGTGATAAATATGATAACAAGGAAGGTGTCGATTTGAAGAAGCTGGCTATCGTCGTCCTTGTGCTGGCTACTCTTGTGGCGGGATGTGCGAAGCCTCCCATTAATACGAAAATACCTCCCCTTGCCTATATCGATTCCGTGTCTTCGCCGGAGATAAACTATGGCGATACGGTTAAGTTTACCGGCCATGGTGTTTCCACCACGGGCGAGATAGTGGCTTATGACTGGCGGTCAAGCGTCAACGGTGAGATTAGCAAGCTGGCAACATTCGAGATAAACACGCTTTCTGCTGGCTCCCACACCATCTGGCTCAGGGTACAGGACAACTATGGGAACTGGTCTAATGAGGTTGGCACCAATGTGAATGTAATCATACCCGGCGGGCCGACCAAGATGCAGATCAAGACATTCTCGGCAACGCCGCCTGTAATAAGGGAGGGCGAATGGGCAACGCTTGCCTGGGACGTAAGCGGTGAAGGGACCGTCAAGATTACCCCGGATATCGGGGACGTTGCACAGACAGGCAGCCGGGCAGTCAGACCTGCTCGTGATACAGTGTACACGCTGTTAGCCAATAACAATGAAGGATCAGGCTTGGTGACAACCATGGTAACGGTTAGTTCTCTCCCTGTTTATACTTTACAGCTATATTCCGTGGCGGCAGAAGACGGCACCGTGGGTAAGGACAGGACCGTGCTTGAAGAGGTGCTGGTCGGTGAAAACGATCTGGCCACACAAATGCAGGCTTTTCTCAGCTACGATATAAGCAACCTGCCGCCGGATGCCATCATCCGGAGAGTCGAACTCGACCTTTCTGAATGCCCGGTCTATGGCTCGCCATTCCCCTGGCAGGGATCAATGAACATTTACAATCAGCAATACGGCGAATACCTGAGAGGCAGTGATTACATGGTCATCGTTCCAGCCGGTTACCTCTACAGTTGGTCCTACAATTTTGTGGCAACTATGATGCCCGACGTGGCGCTCACAACACCGGACTTCGCGAATGCCGTGCA
>CAZABI010000044.1:1639-6740 GCA_964483235.1 uncultured Dehalococcoidales bacterium
AAACAGTTGGACAACCGGAGTAAGAGGTTTCAGATACGAATCCAATTCGAAAAATATTATTACTACACGCGCCCGGGTTACACTGCTCAACGATATGCCGATTGGCAGCAATATGACAATTATATAGATGTAGGGGCGGGTAATCCCAAGCTCACCATCCGCTATGTACTCCCGGAATAATAGTTATTCCTTTTAAGCATTGATAAACTTACATCCTTGTTTTCTCGTTTATCTATTAATGATTGGTCAATTGATGGAGGGAAGGATATGAGAGCACTGTTAATTGTTGTTTCGGTCATTGCCATTTTATCATCTGCATGTATATACCTGCCATCTGCGCCTGGAGGCGATTCAGGCCAGACGCCTGTGATTACCACATTCGAAGCCAGTCCGAATAGCATTTCGCCGGGTGAAAGATCGCAGTTAAGCTGGAGCGTGACAGGCGCCCGCTCGGTAACGATTGATAATGGCGTCGGATCAGTTGCATTGAGAGGGACGCGCGCTGTGGTCCCGGCAGCTACTACTACCTATGTATTGACAGCCTCGAACCCGCAAGGAACCTCAACCGCAACCGTCCAGGTAATAGTCGGGGGTGGTGGCGGTTCACCGCCATCTTCACTGGCGCCAACGATAAGCTCTTTCTCTGCTGTACCGAGCTTCATTTCAGCCGGTGGCAGCTCAGTCTTGAGTTGGAATATATCCAATGCTTCTGTCGCTTCAATCAGTCCTGGTGTCGGCAGTGTGAATCCGGTATCCGGTACACAATCAGTGTTTCCCATGGGAACTACTAACTATACACTGACTGCTTCGAATTCAGCCGGCAGTGTTTCACAGGTGGTAATGATATCGATGGGCGGGTCGCCACCACCGGGCGGCTTACCCGTGATTAATACTTTTGAAGCCGTTCCCAATGTAATTCCGCTGGGAGCTTCGACAACGCTGACCTGGAACGTCAGCGGTGCTGCCAGTGTGACGATCATCTCGGGCGGAGGATCGCTGCTCGTAGTCGGTTCTGCCGGTTCCATAGCGACCACACCTGCGGCTACTAACACTTATACCTTACAGGCAACCAACTCCGGCGGCATGGTTTTCAAGACCATCACTGTGCTGGTGGGTGGTGGAGGTGGTGGGGTTGATGTGACCCCGCCGACGGTACCGAATCTTTTAACACCGGCCGAGGGGGCGACCTTGCCGCAGCCGTCATCTCCCTGGAATTTTGACTGGGCTGATTCCTCTGACCCTGAGAGCGGTATCCAGAAATATCAACTGTATGTTATCAATCTCACCGCGGCAAACCCGGTTATTGATACCTATACTGTTGTATCACATTACTCAGTCACGCTGGGCGGTACAATTGGCCCGGCTAATTTACTCAACTGGACCTGGAAGGTGAGAGCTCAGAACACCGCAGGTTTGTGGAGCGACTGGTCACCAGTGCGAACATTTAAGGTGGAAGGCACCAGTCATACCGTGAACCTCAGTCCTGTTGCAGTCGAAACAGGCGCGGTATATAAAGATGGCACAGTCGCCTCTGGAGTAAAATTCGCGGGAGATACCAGCGGGAATGTGGGGATACGCTGTTATTTCAGCTATGACATAGCTTCACTCGCCGGTAAAAACGTCGACAGCGCTAAATTGACTTTCTCCACCAATAACATTGTACGCAATCCTTTTGGTAACCTGGGTGTATTGTGGATTGCCAGGGTGAATTATGGGGCGGGACCCTTGCAGGCCGCGGATTACGGTATCACCGGCTCGCCGTTTACCTCTGTCGGCGCCCCGCCGGTAGAGGTCAATGTCACTGCATTGGTGAAGAATGCTGCGCTGGCAGCCGATCCTCGTTTTCAGGTGAGACTGCATTATGCCAGTGAAACCAACAACGATAATCTGGCCGATTATATCAATTTCAGCAATGCTGTATTGACGGTAACCTACACAGATTAATCGATTGCATTAAAAAGACACTTTGAAGACAATCTGCGCCGCTTTCACCGGGCGGCGCAGATTAAAAGTTAACAGCGGATGAGGAGATTAGTCATGAAGTACATTGTTGTTGCGTTTTTCATAGTACTCATAGCTTTAACCGGGTGTGTTAATCTGGCGGGGGATACTCCCGTAGTTTATGACAAACCGATAGTTAAATCCTTCACCGCCACACCGTCGATTATCGATGAAGCAGCCACCAGCACACTTAGCTGGGATGTGGCCGGTGCAACCAATGTTTACATTGACCAGGGTGTAGGCAATATAGCCTTGACCGGTTCCACATCGGTAGCGCCACAATCAACCACAGTTTATACGCTAACTGCGGCAAACTCCTTCGGAACGACGACGGCTAGGACGCAGATCATAGTTAAAGGTACAGGGGATGCTCCCGCAGCTCCACCGGCAATCGGCAATCAGCCGGTTATAAATTATTTTACGGCTAATCCGGCCTCTGTCACATTCGGAAGCCCGGTCATTCTAAGCTGGAGCATATTCGGCGCCACTGATATCACGATTGTCCCGGAAATAGCTCCGGCTGAAGCGGAATGTCAGTGACCATTTTCCCGGCCGCGACGACTTTCTACACCCTGACAGCTACGAACTCGGCGGGATCGGTTTCAAGACAGGTAACGGTAGTAGTGTCGTCATCATCAACAGGTGAGAAATCGGTTACGTTAAGCCTGTTGCCGGCCGAAAGCGGTTCCATGGTTAAAAGCGGCACGTCGTACAGCAAATCGGCATCGATATGTGTAGGTGATAACACGGCCAACCTGCCAGTCAGGTCTTTTCTGAGCTTTGACATCTCTTCCATCCCCGTAAACGCAACTATTAAAGAAGCGGTGCTGGACTTTGGTGCTTATACAGTAAATGGTAATCCTACGTACGGCGGCGCCATGTATGGTAACATGGGAGCCATAGAGGTGTACTGTCAGCAATACGGCAAATTCGAAGACATGGGCAGACTGGCCTATGAATTTTCAGCAACGCAGGTCGGCACGCTCAAGTGGGAAGGTGATAGTACCGCTCCGCTAACGCTCAATGTCACAACGGATAATAACGGCATCAATGTCATCCAGGCGTTGCTGGCTGAAAATAGCACAAAGTGCCAGTTCCGGCTGCAGTTCTTCACCAGCACCAACTGGGACAGCATAGCTGATTCAATCTGCCTGGAAGGCGCGCTGCTGAAAGTGGTTTACACAGCACCGTAAAATACCGGTCAGTCTTTAATTGGCTCAAGCTCGAAGCGGAAATTTTCGATAACGGGGTTAGCCAGCAGCTTCTTACACATATCCTGTATCTTGCTCTTGGCTTTTTCCGCATCTTTTTCTTCGATCTTGATTTCAATATATTTACCGGCACGGACATCCTGGACAGAAGCGAATCCGAGCGTATGCAAGGCGCCCTTGATCGTGAGTCCCTGGGGATCATTCACGGTGGGCTTGAGTGTGATATAAACTTTAGATAAATACATTTTTCACCTTCTTGCCGGTTAGCAGAAAGTAAGCGTTATGATAACGCTCGGTGGTGGCTGCAATTACTTTGCGGGGCAATTGGGGCGCCGGCGGTTTCCGGTTCCAGCCGGATTTGATTAACCAATCGCGGACCGGTTGTTTATCGTAACTCGGCTGGGGATGTCCCGGTTCGTACTGATTCGCGTCCCAGAAGCGGCTCGAATCGGGCGTAAGCGCTTCATCAATCAGTAGCATCTCATCGTCGACGTATCCGAACTCGAATTTGGTGTCGGCAATGATGATTCCCTGCTCAAAGGCGTATTCCCTCGCAAAGCGGTATAGCGCCAGGCTTTTATCTTCCAGTTCACGGGCGGCCGAGTTTCCGACCAGATTAGCCAGTTCCTTTTTGTTCAGGGGCTTATCATGGCCGGTTTTGGCCTTGGTGGTAGGAGTAAACAGCGGTTCAGGCAGTTCCTGGCTTTCCACCAGTTTCCTGTGACCCTTCTCTCCATTGATAGTGCCGGATTTCTTATATTCCTCCCAGGCCGAACCCGAAATATAACCGCGTACAACGCATTCCACCGGGATACGCTCGGCTTTGTAAATCACCATGGAGCGGCCGAGGACGGACTCCGGCAGTATTGTTATACCCGGTGAATATTTCTTTAATGCCCTCTGGCTCTCAACCGACTCGACCATATGGTTATGCACGACATGGTACGTTTTAGCAAACCAGAAGGCCGATATCTGGTTGAGGATAATGCCTTTATCGGGAATGCCCGATGGCAAAACGACATCGAAGGCGGAGATACGGTCGGTGGAAACCATCAACAGTTTATCCCCGGTCTTGTAGGTATCACGAATCTTCCCTTTACCGAAAAGGGGAAGTTTTAAGTTGGATTCAAGCATGATATTCAATTGCAGGCTCCTCTTTCTTTTTCGTTGGTTTCGTGGTGCCTTTTTCCAATAGGCCCAGGCGTTTAAAGATAGTATCCACATGCCTTAGGAACCTGCCATAGTCGAAAATGGCATTCAGTTCACTGGCAGAAACATGTTTTATAACTTCCTTATCAGATTTCAGAAGGTTAAGGAACGGTGTCCTGGTTTTCCATGCCTGCATGGCATTACGCTGTGTCAACTCGTAAGCTTTCTGACGGCTTAACCCTTTGCCCACCAGTGCCAGCATCACATTCTGGGAGAAGACCAGTCCCTGTGTCAATTCCAGGTTGCGCTGCATATTTTCCGGGTATACCTGCAGACCTTTCATCACACCGGTGAAAATATCCAGTATGTAATCCAGTGCCAGGCAGGCATCCGGTAAGATTATTCTTTCATTGGAAGAGTGGCTTATGTCGCGCTCATGCCAGAGCGGCACGTTTTCCATGGCCGTCAACGCATGGCCTCTGATAAGGCGGGCCAGGCCGCAGACACGTTCGCAGAGCTCTGGATTGCGCTTATGGGGCATGGCCGACGAGCCGGTCTGTCCTGCAGAAAAAGGCTCTTCAGCTTCGAGCACCTCGGTTCTTTGTAGTGCCCTTATCTCGGTGGCGAATTTTTCCAGCGAGCTGGCAGTTATCGCCAGGGCCGATACAAACTGGGCGTGGCGGTCGCGTTGTACAACCTGGTTGGAAACGGGCGCCGGCGAGAGCCCGAGGTTCCTGCAT
>CAZABI010000045.1:0-6721 GCA_964483235.1 uncultured Dehalococcoidales bacterium
GCATGGCTATAATCTTAGCTTGTGTTTGCCATCAACCAGGACCTGATGGGAATCCTCACCAGGCTAAGCCCGATCTGCACTCCTCCCGACTGCCATGCCTACCTCGTCGGTGGTTTTGTGCGTGATTGGCTCATCGGCAAGGATACCACCGACCTGGATATCGCGGTAGCCGGTGATTCGCTGGCCTTAGCCCAGGAGGCAGCGGAGGCCGTGGATGGCCGTTATGTGATGTTGGACGAGGAAAACCAGGTCGGCCGTGTGGTCGTTACCGGTGAAGCCGAGCCCTGGCATATTGACATAACATCTTATGCTGGAGATATCGAACGCGACCTGTTGCGGCGCGACTTTACGGTGAATGCCATGGCGCTGGAATTGGCTGGTTTTATCAACGATGATATTAGATTGATCGATCCATCAGGTGGGGAGGATGACTTGAAGAAGGGGTTGCTGAGGCAGGTAAGCGACCGTATCTTTGATGAAGACCCCTCCAGGCTGATGCGCGCGGTCAGGCTGGCGAGAGAGCTTAACCTGGAGATCGAGCCCATTACGGAGGACTCGATCAGGTTATGCAACCATCTTATTGAGCGAGTAGCCAGCGAGAAGACGAGGGAAGAGCTACTCAAAATCCTGGCGATGCCCTATTCAGGCAATGCGGTGCGCTACCTTGATGATCTGGGACTGCTGTGCAAGATCATCCCTGAATTAGAGTTGATGAGAGGCGTCAAGCAGCCCAAAGAGCATTACTGGGATGTCTTTGACCATTCGATAGAGTGCATGGCCTCGCTGGAGTTCCTGCTGCATGAGAGCGACTGGGTGTACGGACGAATACACTTGAGGGCGATGGCGCCTTGGTCCACGGAAGTTGAAGAGCATTTTGCCGAAGAGATTGGCGGGGGCAGCAGCCGCAGGACGCTGATGAAATTGGGAGCGCTGTTACATGACATCGCGAAGCCAGGTACAAAAAGCATTAATGAGGGGGGTAGGGTGAGGTTCCTCGGCCATACCAAAGAAGGTGCGGCCACGGCCGTGGCCATACTGGAAAAGTTGCGTTTCAGTTCACGTGAGACCGGTTATATAGAAAAACTGGTTTATCATCACCTGCACCCGGTGCAGATGTCGGATGGCGGCGTCCCGACCAACCGCGCCATTTACCGTTATTTCCGTGACGCGGAGGGCGCCGGCGTCGATATTATTTACCTGGCGCTGGCCGACTACCTAGCGATGGCCGGGCCGCGCGTAGACGAGGAAGAATGGCGCACCCATATTGAGCAGGTGAAGTATATCCTGGAAGTAAACCGGAAACAGGAAAGCGAAATACTGCCTGTCCAGCTTATCAGTGGCAACGATATCATGCAGGAATTCAAGTTGGGCCCCGGCAGCCACATCGGCAGGCTGCTAACCCTGGTCAGGGAAGCGCAGGCGGCCGGCGAAGTGCGAACTAGGCAGGAAGCCCTGGACCTGGTCAGGCATGAACTGGGACCGGGTGCGGCATGACTGGAATTAACAAATACATGTGCTGACTGGTATACTATTTAACTTCAGGAGGGAGAACGGATAATTGAAAACGAGCAATATATTACTACTGTTATTAATACTGGCACTGCTCGGTTTTTCGCTGTGGGCTGATATTCCACTGGACAGCGAGAGACTCGGCCGGCAAGGTCTGACCCTGGGCCTTGACCTCAAGGGAGGTTCATACCTCGTTTATGAGGCTGACCTTTCTAAAAAAGACCCGGGCCAGACGGTGGATGAGGCCATGAGTGGCATCGTCAACAAGATCGAGCGCCGCGCCAACGCCTATGGCGTCAAAGAGCCGATCATTCAGAGACAGGGCGAGAATCGTATCCTGGTGCAGCTTCCTGGCGAGAAGAACGTTGATGAAGCCAAGAAGCTGATCGGCCAGGTGGCTTTGATGGAATTCAAGGAAACGATATCTGACAGCGCCGGTGGCTATCAGCGCGACGAGGAGGGCAACGTCAAGTTCGTTATCGCCAAGGCGCTTGGTATCAATGGGGAAGAAAAGGAACTCACCGGTAAGTACCTCAAACCCAACTCCAAGGTGCTTCTCAAGCAGGGCACTAACGAGCCCGAGGTTGGTTTTGAATGGAATGAGGAAGGTGCCGTGCTCTTCGAGCAGGTGACCAAGCGCAATATTCAGAAGCCACTGGGCATCTTCCTTGACGGGCAAATGGTATCAGCGCCAACCGTAATATCTGTTATTAAGAGCAGTGGTGTCATCACTGGGGTGGGCATGAATGAGGCACAGACTTTAGCTATTCAGCTTAACTCCGGTTCGCTGGATCTGCCGCTCAAAATAATCCAGGAACAGACGGTGGACGCTACTCTGGGTTCGGACTCCATTAAGAAAAGCGTAACCGCTGGCGCTATCGGCATACTGATGGTGATGCTGTTCATGATACTTTACTACAGGATGTCCGGCTTTGTTGCCACGCTGGCTTTGATTATTTACGGCTTCATCCTGCTGGCCATCTTTAAGCTGGTGCCGGTTACATTAACACTGGCCGGCATCGCCGCCATGGTGGTATCAATCGGTATGGCAGTGGATGCCAACATACTCATTTTTGAGCGCATGAAGGAAGAGTTGCGGACAGGCAGGACGCTGGGCGCCGCGGTAGACGCGGGCTTCAGCCGGGCCTGGCTGGCCATCCGCGACAGCAACATCACTACATTTATCGCCTGTATCGTGCTCTACTGGTTTGGCGATACCTTCGGTGCCTTTATGGTCAAAGGTTTCGCACTGACACTGTTTATCGGTGTGGCCTTAAGCATGTTCTCGGCCATCACGGTCAGCAGGATTTTCCTGATGCTGGCTATTAAAGTTGTGAAAAATCCCTGGTTCTACGGAGTTAAGGCATGATAGACATAGTAGGAAAACGCAACTGGTTTTTCTTGATATCAATCCTACTGCTCGTACCGGGCATCATCTCGATGATCGTCTTTGGTTTCAGGTTGGGCATTGATTTCAGCAGCGGCACCACCATGACATTAAGATTCAATACACCGGTTGATCAGTCTGTTTTAAGACAGCAGATGACTGACCTCGGTTATAGCGAGGCGACTATCCAGAGGACATCCGACGGTGATTACCTCATGCGTGTCCGAGACATCGACACAGCCCAGAAGGAAGAGATGATCGGCGGGCTCAAGAAAGGCTTGGATGTCGAGGTTACAGTGAGGGACTTTTACCAGGTGTCACCGCTGGTGGCTGGTGAGGTGGCGCGAAATGCAGCTATCGCAGTTGGCGTGGCCTCGCTTTTTATGATCCTGTATATCGCCTTCGCTTTCCGGCAGATGCCCAAACCGTTCCGCTGGGGCGCGTGTGCGGTGATAGCCTTGTTGCACGATGTTCTGATCATCATGGGCATCTTTTCGATACTTGGCTGGGCCATCGGCTATCAGGTTGACTCCATGTTTATTACTGCCATGCTGACCATCGTGGGATTCAGCATCAACAATACGGTGGTGGTCTATGACCGCATCCGTGAGAACATGCGCAAGGGCATCAGTAAGGACTTCGCGGTGACGGTCAACTCGAGCGTTCTTGAAACCATCAGCCGCTGTATCAACACCAGCCTTACAGTGATCTTTACCTGCCTGGCTATCTTCCTCTTCGGCGGCGCAACCATCCAGCAGTTCATCATGGCGCTGTTGATCGGCGTTCTCATTGGTATCTATGACTCGGTCTTCATCGCCGGCCCGCTGCTGGTACTGTGGGAGAAGGGTTTGAAAACGGTGCCAAAAGCGGCTTAACTGTTAAATGGAGTAAACATAAAGCGGGGCTTGTACAAGCCCCGCTTTTTTTATCTATAACATGAAAATTCAGTCTTTCAGGTGGTGGATGTTCTTGATAAGCTCGATAAATCCATCGAATTCGGCGGATGAGTACGACACCGGCGGCGCTCCCAGCGGATCGTAGATTTCGTCATTGCCCAGCATGATCTCAAAGGTGGCAGCTACCGAGTAGGCCAGGGCGGCACGGTTGTAGCCGCCTTCCAGAGTATAGACCATCCTGCCGTCACAGACTTCTCGGCTGAAGGTGCGGATGACCTTGGCCAGCCGGGCAAAGCCGGTGGTGGTCAGCATCATACTGGATATCGTATCCTGCCAGTGCGGATCGTAGCCGGCCGATACCAGTACCAGGTCGGGCTTATAGCGCTCGGCAACCGGGGTTAGCACCTGTTGGAACACGCTCAGATATTCGGCATCGCCCCAGCCGGCTTCCATAGGAACATTGACGTTATAACCTTCCCCTCCCTTCGCGCCGGTCTCGTCGGCGCTGCCGGTATAGGGATACCAGGGATACTGGTGGGTGGAGAAGTACAGCACGTGGGGATCAGGGTAAAAGGCTTCCTGTGTGCCGTTGCCGTGGTGGACATCCCAGTCGATGATGAGGACACGCTTGATATCATAGTTTGCTAACGCGTGCCGTGCTGCGATTGCCACGTTATTGAAGAGGCAGAAACCCATCTGGTGCGTGTGGACTGCATGATGTCCCGGTGGCCTTACCAGCGCAAAGGCGCTGGTGGCCTCCTTTTTCATAACGGCGTCCACTGCATTCATCAGGCCGCCGGCTGCGTACAATGCAGCCTCCCATGACCCTTTGGCAACGAAGGTATCAGGATCGAGCCAGCCCCCTCCGCTCTCTATCTCGGTTTTCAGGCTGTTTATGTACTCGCGGTCGTGGACTTTAGCTATCTCGGCAATGGTGGCGGCGCGGGGGGCGAGGGATGTTAACTGCCCTTTCACTTTTGTTTTATCGAGGGCGGTCATGATGGCAGTCAGCCTGTCCTTGCCCTCGATATGGTCGCGAGTATCGTGCAGTTGATAGATATCGTCGTGAACGAAGCCGACCGGCATTTAAATATCCTTCAGTGGGCGGGGTGTATTTTCATTAGACATATTAACACCATATTGCAGAACGGGTAAAGAAAACCGCTCATACCGCAAGATTTTACGCCTAAATTGTTAGCTATTTGAAGCTGTGTTATACTGTGGCCTCAAGGTTTGCCATGACTCTTGACCTCGCAAAAGTGTATGACCGCGATTGGACAGAAAGGTATTGACAGTCGCGTGGCTGAGAAATATTACCATAACCAAGACTGATGAGGGATGATAATTGCTTAGTTGCGAATTAATGTGGGGATCTCGGTTTGTTAGAAAGGGGATTAGTACATGTCTGTTATAGATGTATTCGGGTTGATCGGGATTCTCCTGATCATTGGCTTCCTGGCGGATTTCCTTTTTAAGAAAACGAATTTTCCTGACATACTAATTCTCCTGGCATTAGGTTTCTTGATCGGTCCTGTGTTTAAAATTATTGACCCATCTCAGATAGCACCCTTTTCTCAGCTAATTGCCAGCCTGGCTTTAGTCGTTATTATATTCAACGCTGGTATAGAATTTGAATTTACCAGGGTTTTATCAAGCGCACCTCGAACATTAATCCTGGTATTACTTGGCGTAGCATTCAGTATAGCTGCTGTGGCAGCCCCGGCCTATTACTTTTTTAACTGGAATCTACTGGACAGTATTCTTCTTGGAACTATCGTAGGCGGTACAAGCTCATCCATAGTAATGCCGCTTGTGAGCCGGGCCAGAGTACCCGAACAGGTCTCATCGCTTTTAAGCCTGGAGTCTGTATTAAACAGCCCCGTTGTAATTGTAATCGCATTGGTCCTATTAAAATCCATTGTTGCCGGGGAAGCCGGTGTTGCGCTATCAACTGTAGGCGTAGATATACTTACACAATTTCTTCTTGGACTATCAATAGGAGTAATTGTAGGATTATTCTGGCTCTGGATACTGACATTACTGCAAAATGAAGATTATAATGATATTTTAACCTTGGCTGTTGTTCTCCTTCTATATTTTGCTGTTGAAAAAATAAACGGCAGCGGTGTGATATTTGCCCTGGTTTTTGGTCTGATCTTGGGAAATGGCGTCAGCGTGGGTAAACTGCTAAAACTTAAACGAACCGCTGAAGCTACTGAAATAATGAGGAGATTTACTGCTCAGATATATTTCTTCATAAAAACCTTCTTTTTTATATATCTCGGATTGATAATTACCTTTGGAGATCCAATGTTAGCTGCCCTGGGCATCTATATATCATTAACATTACTATTGGTGCGATTTATTGCAGTGCTCCTCACTTCTATAGGCAACCGTACATTACTCTCCAATAAGGGTATATTAACCACAATGTTAGCCAGGGGTGAGTCCGCCGCAGTGTTGGTACAGATAGTGGTTGCCGCGGGCATAACAAATGCTGCCGTTTACCCTGACATGATTATGGCAATCATTATTACTACGTTAATTTTTTCAGCGTTAGGTGTACTTATTTATAGCAAAAAAACCGATAAGGAAGATATTGTGTCTGAGCCAATGTGACCCGCTTATCAGGAGCAGGGAAATGTTGTACTTTCTGAGAAAAAATGGATATATTCAATGGCGCGATAAAAAATAGCCAGGGTCTAAATGTAGAAACAGAAGTATTGTACTTAAAGGTAAATCCCTGATTAATAAGCAGAGTATTAACATCCATACTTGTTTTAATTGATAAAACAGAATTCTTCAGGTTTTACCACTGGTTTTCTACTATCCTGGTAAATAGCAGAGGGTGATAGTTGGTATGTATAAGAGAATTATGTATAAGAGAATAATGGTCCCGCTGGATGGCTCGGAACTGGCTGAACGTGTC
>CAZABI010000046.1:0-6693 GCA_964483235.1 uncultured Dehalococcoidales bacterium
ATTGGGCGCCCTTCTTTTTACCTTTAATCTGCTACAACCTTAACCTGGTTCGCGGCCCCACAGAGTATTTATCCAGTACGGCCTCGTCCAGTCTGACACCCCAGCCGGGACCGGCAGGCACACGCACTTTCCCCTCCGAAAAATCCAGCGCGTCGATAACCAGGTCATCCTCATACATCACGCTGCCGAAAAGTTCGATGGCATGTCCCAGATAGTGACGGCATGCGGCAGCCAGGTGTATTTGCATAGCATCGGCGATGCCGAGTGTCTGATTATGTATTACTATTCCAAGGCCGTGTCCCGCGGAGTAGCTGACGGCATCCAGCGCATTGGTAACTCCACCCGGCCGCTCTGAATTTATACCTATCACCCGTACTGCTTTCAACTCAATGAGGGTTTCGATATCCTGCAGTGAAAAACAACCTTCGTGTGACATAAGCGGTGTATCCACCCGCTGCTGAACGTAAGACATGCCTAAATAATCTGTCGCCCTGACCGGTTGCTCGGCCAACTCGATATCGTAAGGTTCAATGGCTTTAATAGCCCGTACAGCCTCATCTGGCTGGTAAGCCTGATTATAATCAACCCTGATGCGCGCTCCCCTTCCCAACTTCTCCCTGACAATGCGCACTGTCTCTTCGTCCTCCTCAGGGCTTCTGCCAAGCTTCAGCCGCACAGTGATAAATCCCGCCTGCTGCCAGCCATACGCCATATCAGCCATAGATTGAGCATCCATGAGCGGGACCAGTGCACAGAGTTCCAGTACATCAGTTAGTTTACCGCCCATCAGGTCACAGGCAGGCCTTCCGCTTACCTTCCCCATCAAGTTCCCAGCAGGCCATGTCCAGCAAACCCTTGGCCGTCTCGTTGCGCGCTACATTATTGTTCATGCGGGTGCGGATGGCCTGGTAATTGAAGGGGCTCTGTCCCAGCACATATCTATACAGCGCCTCTTTAACCGCAATGATGATCTGCCCCGGGCTGACGCCGGTCTCAGGCCACCAGACGAACTGCTCTCCCAGGCCTATGTTCCCGGCTTCGTCCGTCAGCCTGCAGATAACGAAGTCTCCGCCGAGCCACTCTTCTTCCGCTGGAATGGCCATGCCCAACCCGCCGGCCTGCTGCATCGCCTCCCTGACAATCTGCTTAAATGGCACTCGCAACGGGGTCAGCTCAATACCAACGATTTTGGGTCCTTCAATTGCAGGTGTCTTTTTATCCATCACTTTACTGCCTTCCCCAACAAACGGAAATTATCCGCGACCGCCCTATTTTATCTTTTTTACAGGCAGATTTACATATATCGGTGATAAAAGTTAAAATCTACCCCTGTATTGAGGACCGGTGTTCATGAAGACACGTTACCCTTTTATCTGCACATTACTTGTCACGGCGATGCTAATTCTTCCCGCCTGCGCCAGCGGTAATGTACCCCCTTTGCCCGATACTTTAACTGTCCAGCGGGACATCTTCACGGTTACCAACCGCTTGAATGCGATAGCGCGGATGGGCAAGCTCGCGCTTAAGCAGACCGGTACTATTAGATACGGACAGTTCGAGACACCAGCCTATGCACTGACCTTTACCCCGCCGGGCAAGGTCAAGCACCTGGTGCTGCTTACGGGTGGGGTTCACGGCAACGAACCAGCTGGCGTAGAAATGTTGATACAGACTGCCGAGAACATAGTCAGGCAACCGGAAAAATACGAGGGTTATTATTTCGATATTATCCCGCTGGTAAATCCATGGGGATGGGTTTTCGATACACGCTACAACCGCGACGGTATCGATATCAACCGCGATTTTGCCGCCTTCGCCTCACAGGAAGCCCACCTCGTCCAGAGTTTCACGCAAGGGAAGGCTTATGACCTCGTTATAGATTTTCACGAAGACCCATCTGCCCAAGGCTTCTACCTTTACCAGAACGCCGCCCCCGATACCGCCGTGGGCAGGAAAGTGATAGCCGCCGTCAGGCAGGCTACCTACCCTATTGAGCAAAATGTAAATATGGTGATACTGAAGACCAACGACGGCCTGATCGATGCCCCCATGTGGAGCCTACAGTACATGCAGGTTACGCGCCAGCTTAGCTGTCCTGCTTATTTCAGGCTGGAACGTAACGCGGCCGCTTTTACAATCGAAACACCTAAGAACATGGCCTGGGATGACCGTGTGAAAATGCATAAGATCGCCCTGAATGAGATATTGAGCAGCCTGGAACCGGCAGGAAAGGCTGCTCCCAGTAAATAACTACGGCTTGCGACCAAGCTCGTAGTGTATTTGTACATATCGCAGGATATCAGCGCGGCACAGCGTTCCTATCAGCCTGTCTCCCACCACCACGGGCAGCTGGTTGATGCCATGTTCGGCAATTAAATTGATGGCCACGCTCATACTGTCCTCAGGCTTGATCACATACAAAGGCGGGCGGGTCATAGCACGCGAAATAGTGGTTAATTGCCATTCCGGTTGGGACACCTTTTTTATGTCCGAAAGGGTTACCATACCGACCAGCTTATCTTCATCAACTACCGGCGCCGACCGCACGCCACGCTTAATATAGATATCCCTCACGAGTTGCTCGATTGAGGAGTTGGGGGATACAGTTTCAGGACGGTCGTTCATAACGTTCGCCACACGCACGTTCAGCCAGATTGACCTCTGTTCCAGTTCACGCCGCGCTGCCTCAGCCGATGTATTAAGGAACCAGCCGATGAAGACCAGCCATATCCCGTTCAACAGCTGTCCTGTTAGCGCTATAAAAACACCGGCTGCTATCATGATCCAGCCGAAGACCTGTCCAACCGTGGAGGCGATATTAGTGGCCTTCTTCAGGTCATTGGTTGCGCCCCAGATAAGCGAGCGCAGCACCCTGCCGCCATCCAGGGGAAAGCCCGGCAGGATATTGAAGGCGGCCAGTAAGATATTCACCAGCACAAGATAGTCCACAGTAGCCTTAACCGGGCCTTCCGGAGCCCAGCCCATTATATCCACTCCCCAGAAAATAGCTGCCAGTGCCAGGCTGGACAGCGGGCCGATGATGGCTATCGCAAACTCGATTCCAGGCTTCTTAGGCTCGCTCTCCAGGTTGCTGATACCTCCCAGCAGGAAAAGGGTAATGCTCTTCACGGAAAGGCCGCGCGATTTCGCCATCAGTGAGTGTGCGAACTCGTGAAAAAGCACAGAGAAAAACAATAGTAATGCGGCAACAAGGGAAGTTATCCAGTAGACTGCGATATCCCAGTCGGGGAACTCCTGGGGGAAATAACCCGCGGCCAGCGACCAGGTTATCAGCACAAAGATCAGTATCCACGTGTAATGGACGCTGATTTCAATACCGGCAATTCGCGCTATGCGCAACGAGCCTTTCATGGTCTATCCTTGCCGCTTCAAAGCTCTTTCAGGAACTTATCAATGGCCGTGTTGACCTCCTGCGGTTTCTCCAGGAAAGCCAGGTGCCCGGCGCCTTCAATGACCGACATTTTACAATTGGGCATGTTCTTGGCAAGATACTGCGAATACTTGGGCGGCGTCATGTTGTCCTGGTCACCAACAACGGCCAGTGCGGGCAGGTTGATCAAGCCGACCTTGTCCATGATATCGAACTTATCGCAGCAGAGGAAATCATTTAGCTGGGCGGCCGGGCCTACAGCACGGAATTTGGGCATGAGCATTTGCCGGGTTTTTTCATCCACTGTGGCATAAAGCGGCGCCACCAGATCTTTCAGCCATCCCTGCGGATCGTCCAGTTTGCTCTTAATAGCTTCAATAATCATCGGCAGAACCCGCAGGCGCGCTCCCGAGCCCACGGGTATTATGGCCTTAAGATCACCCGGGTAATTTAAAGCGTGCAACAGCACAATTCCGCCGCCCAGTGAATGACCGGCCAGCACCACATCCTTATATTTTTCCGCTTGAATGTATTCGTGTAGCCAGTCGACATATTTATCGATATCGGTACAGATATTACCCGCCGGATGGCCGGGAAGATCAGGGGTGTCCGCATCCGGGAAGAACTGCTTCTGGTAATACCAGCAATCACCTACACCGCCCGAGCCATGAATAAAAATTAGCTTCATAAATACAACTCCTCGCATATTGCAGGGATGAGTCTCCAGACCCGCCCATTTAAGCGAACTTGCCTGAAGGGACATTCCCACCTAAATTATGCCGTCAGGCTGCGAAAGGCAATTCCTGCTGCCCGGGTACCAGCGGCTTGGGAGTCTGTTTGACCAAGGCTTTAGTTTCCTTGGCCAATTGCTCTTCAGGTGTTTCCTTCTCAACCAATGCTATGGCAACGACCCGGTCGCCCTCATCCAGCCTGGTCAGCATCACACCCTGGGTTATCCTGCCCTTGACAGGCACGCCTTCACGCCGCTTTCTCTTCTCGCCCTCCACCGGGCTCTTGAACTCTTTCTGAACGTCGATATTGATCCTTAGCTGTACGCCATTGGCCGTAGTGATGAACAGTTCATAGCCGGGCGGTACCAGCTTGGCGGCAATGACCTGACCGGTCTTGGTAGTGACACGGTGCGCCAGTACACCCTTGCCTCCCCGGCCATGGAGTGGGAATTTCTCAATGCGGGTGCGCTTGCCGTAACCTTTTTCGGTGACAGTGATGAGGTCGGTATCCGGCTGGACCGTGCCCATGCTGACTACGATGTCTTTGGGATTGAGCTTGATTCCTCGCACTCCGCCGCTGGTGCGGGAAGCATTACGCAGCGGTTGAACCGCAAATTTCACTGCCTGCCCCTTACGGCTGACCAGCATGATCTTGTCACTGTCGCTCACTGCATCCACACCGATGAGCTCCTCGTCCGGTCTGAGCTTCATGGCGATCAGCCCGCTGCGGCGCACATCTTTAAAATGTTCCATGCTGGTTTTTTTAACAATTCCATGAGAGGTCGCCATGATCATAAACACGCCGGGATCGGTTTTCTCCGGCACGAACATGGCAGTGACCTGTTCCCTGGCCTCGATGGGTATCAGGTTGACGATATTGATGCCCTTGGCCGTGCGGTTGGCATCATGCGGTATCTCATGGCATTTGAGCCTGAAGACGCGGCCTCTATTGGTGAAGAACAGCACATTGTCGTGCGTATCTGCTGACAAGGATCCGCTCACATCGTCGGTCTCCCGCGTGGACATACCCCTGACACCCCGTCCACCCCTGAGCTGCTTGCGGAAGACGTCGGCCGGGACGCGCTTAATATAGCCCTGCTCGCTCAGTATAACGATAACATCCTGGTGTGGGATAAGGTCCTGCACCTGGAATTGCCCGATCTCTTCGCCGGAGATAATTGACCTGCGGGCATCACCATACTTGGTCTTAAGGTCAGTCACATCCTGCTGGATAAGCTTCAAAATCTTCTCAGGGTTGGCCAGCAGGTCCTCCAGGTGGTCGATGGTTTTCAGGATGTCCTTGTACTCATCAATAATTTTCTTGCGCTCAAGGTTGGCCAACCGGCGCAGTTGCATATCGAGTATGGCCTGGGACTGGATTTGGGAGAGGGTGAACTCCGTCATCAGGTTGGACCGAGCAGCCTCCACCGTGTCGGACTCACGGATGGTCTTGATTACAGCGTCGAGGTGGTCCAGCGCTATCTTGAAGCCCTCTAATATGTGGGCACGTTCCTTGGCCTTAAGAAGGTCGAATTTTATTCTGCGGGTTATTACTTCGTCGCGGAATTTTACATAGCACACCAGCGCTTCTTTGAGGTTCACTACCTTGGGCTGCCCGTCTACCAGGGCGATCATGTTAATGAAGAAGGCCGTCTGCATGGTGGTGTACTTGTAGAGGTTATTGGTTACCTTGGCCGGGTGGGCGTCTTTCTTAAGCCCGATGACCATGCGCATGCCCTGCCGGTCTGATTCGTCCCGCACGTCGCTAATACCCTCTATCCTTTTATCGCGTGCCAGCTCAGCAATCTTCTTCACCAACTCGGCTTTGTTGACCTGGTAGGGCAATTCTGTTACAACGAGCTGCATCTTTCCGCCCTTGGTAGATTCCTCCACCACGCGTGCGCGTGTGACCACTTTACCCTGCCCGGCGGCATAGGCATTCTTAATGCCCTCAGTACCCATAATAATACCGGCGGTGGGGAAATCAGGTCCCCGGACGAATTGCATAAGGTCGTCCACTGTGGCCTCGGGATTGCCTATTAAATAATGTATCGCATCGCAAATCTCCGTGAGGTTGTGCGGTGGGATATTGGTGGCCATGCCGACAGCAATACCCGAGGAGCCATTAATCAGGAGACTCGGCAGGCGTGCAGGGAGGACTGACGGCTCTTTCAGGCTATCGTCGAAGTTCGGCACAAAGCCGACCGTGTCCTTGTCGATATCCACCAGCATCTCATCGGCGATCCTGGTCAAGCGGGCTTCGGTATAACGCATGGCCGCAGGTGGATCGTCGTCGACGCTGCCAAAGTTGCCCTGCCCGTCAACCATGCGGTAGCGCATGGAGAAGTCCTGCGCCATCCTGACCATGGCATCATAAACTGAACTGTCGCCATGCGGATGGTATTTACCAAGGACTTCACCGACGATGCGGGCGCTCTTTTTATAAGGCGTGTTATACCTCAGGTTAAGCTCGTGCATGGCATAGAGGATGCGCCTGTGCACAGGTTTTAAACCGTCGCGGATATCCGGCAACGCGCGGGAAACAATGACGCTCATGGCATAATCGAGGTA
>CAZABI010000047.1:0-6654 GCA_964483235.1 uncultured Dehalococcoidales bacterium
TGCGCCGATGCCAAGGACGAGGCCAAGGAAAGCATCGAGACCGACAACTGCCTGAGCAAGATCTGGGGCTTCCTGTTTGACTACAATCTGCCGCCTTCGGCGCACCTGGCGTCCTGGCGCAACAGCTCGGGAGAACAGCCTGTACAGGGCGTGGAAAGCGCGAGCACGGGGGCATTTATCAAGATGAGCGACGGCGGACTGGAGATGGTGCCGGACCAGGTGCCGCAGGGCTGGGTACAGGGCTACTGGGGCTATTACTACGTTGACCGCGAGTCCGGCAGGACCTATAATGCCGCCATCAAGGTGCCGGCCAAGCTCAAGTTCGTGGCCAGGGTCGGCCTCTCCGACTCGGCTTCAGCCAACCAGGGTGTCACGTTCAAGCTGGGGATCAGGGACCTCTCCGACCAGACCAATTTCTTCCCGGGCAAGACCATGAAGACACCGGGTGTTTACGAGAACTGGGAGATCGACCTCAAGGATTACGTGGACCAGAAGGTCTTCTTCATACTGCGCGTTGAGGCGGTTGGGTCGCCAACCAATGCCTATGCCGTGTGGAAGGAAGCCCGCCTGGTACAGACGGAGTAAGCCGGTGCGGTCTTTAGTTGCCTCAGTCCTCCTGCTGGTAGCTCTGCTTCCCGCCTGCCTATCACCCGGATTGGGCGACGCCGTCCTGACAACTGAAGTAGACGCGGCAGGCAAGGCGCTTAACCAGGCCTCGGTGTTTACACCTGATACTCCTCGCATACTGTGCTCGATAAAAGTGGCGGGTTTACCGCCGTCAAACAGCCTGCGCGCCCGGTGGCTTTACCTCAATCAAAATACCTGGCAGACGCTCAAAGAGGAGTCCTTTAACGTCGGCGCCTCGTCCTATATAGTCTTCGGGCTGAATTCACCGCTCACCGGGTGGCCGCAGGGCGAGTATTCCCTTAAGCTGTACCTGGACGGACAGGACGCATCCCACGTGAATTTCGCGGTCAGGCCGGTGGATAACGTGGCCCTGCCGGCCGTCAATAATTTCAACGTCACACCCGCTACTATCGTGCAGGGACAGCCGGCCACGCTTAGCTGGAATGTCAGCGGCGCCACCCTCGTAGCGATCGAGCCCGGCATCGGCAGCGTCAGCGCGGGCGGCAGCCAGCTAATCAATCCGCCTGCCGATACCACTTACAGGTTAACGGCGCTAAACAGCGGCGGCTCCTCTTCCGGCAGTGTAAGCGTCAAGGTACTGCCTCCCCAAACAGGCCAGCCCGACCTGGTTGTAACGGACGTTTTCCGCGAGAGCGTGATGGTATATTACACGGTTAAGAACCAGGGCACGGCGCCATCGCAGGGCTGCAACGCGCAGCTCTACGTGGGGCCGAATATCCTTGGCACGGATTACATTGCTCCGCTGGCGCCGGGTGAGCAGCGCACTGAGGTCTTCGGCCAGTATACCTGGAGCTATCCCATGAATACGACAGCTACCGTGTGCGTGGATACCGACGGTCAGAATACCGAAAGCAACGAGGCGAACAATTGCCTGACCAGGATACTGGCCGGGGTAAGAACATTGTGAAGATAAATTCCAAACAATAAATATATTCTAATGTCTAAACTCTAAATCCTAAATAAATTCAAAATCATAATGATCAAGACAAACGGTCAGGTCATTGCGAGCGAAGCGCAGCAATCTACTGCGCCTTCTATCATGGGATTGCTTCGTCACTTCGTTCCTCGCAATGACACGGTCTCACAGTTTTGTATTTTGATATTTGATATTGTTTAGTGTTTAGAGTTCAGGATTTAGTATTTTCTTCTTTTATTTAGGATTTTCTCCCTTCGTTTGGAGCTTGGAATTTGGAATTTGGAATTTTCTTCTTGTATCCTCCGGCTTATGCTAATATTTAAAAACCATGAAATCCCTCAAACCGTCTACCGTCGTATGCTATTGCCTGCTGGCCCTTACTTTCATCACTTCACTGACGCTGCGTATTGCAGTGCCGTGGAACCAGGTCTTCGGCAGTAGCTGGGTGAAATTCACCGATAACGACGCCTATTTTTACATGAGGCTGCTGGATAACCTGGCGCAGCATTTCCCGGCGCTGGGCAGAATAGATCCCTATTTCGTGTTCCCCGGTGGTATCAGCCTGTCCAATGTGCCATTCTTCTACCCCCGCTTTATGGGCTTCTTCACCTGGCTGTTTGGCGGTGGAACGCCCACGCAGCAACTGGTAGACCTGGTGGGCGTTTACTTCCCGGCTGTGGCCGGCGCATTGCTGGTGTTTCCTGTGTTCCTGATCGGGCGCGCGCTCTTCAACCGCTGGGCAGGGCTGGCAGCCGCCGGTTTCATCGCGCTGATGCCCGGCGAGTTCCTTATACGCACACTGCTGGGCAATGCCGACAGCCACGCCATGGAGATTTTTTTCACTACGCTGCTGATGCTCTTCCTGGTGCTGGCGGTGCAGAGGGGCAAGACACTGGAGTTCCCCGGCTGTCTCCATGACCATCGCAGGGATTTGCTGCTCACACTGGTTTTCAGCGCGCTGGGAGGCCTGGGCCTGGGCATCTACCTGCTTTCATGGCAGGGCGCCCTGCTGTTCGTATTCATCATCTTCCTCTGGATAGTGATACAGTCGGCCGTGGACCACCTGATGGGCAAGCCTACCTTCTACCTGGGCCTGGCCGGTACCGTGATTTTCCTCATTGCCCTGCTGATGGCGCTCACTTCTGCACCCGACGCTATGGCCAGGTTTTCGCTGGCCACCGGTATGCTGGTGATGGCGGCGCTGGCGGCCATCTCCTGGATGATGAGGCGACGCAAACTGAACCAGATATACTTCCCCACGGTGATCTTAATACTGGGCGCGGCAGCGCTGGCCGCATTGTATGCAATCAGCCCATCATCACTGCAAACAATGCTGGAAACGATGAGCGGCTTCTTCACCTGGAAGACGGGGGCTACCACCGCCGAAATGCAGCCGCTTTTGATACAGCAAGGCTCGTTCACCCTGGCGCTGGTCTGGGGCAACTATACAGCGGCCTCCATACTGGGACTGATAGGATTCTGCTATGTTGTCTACCGCTCCGTGACCAAGTTCGAGCCAGGGATGCTGCTCTTGCTATTGTGGAGCTTTATTATCCTGATATCCGCGCTGGCCATGCGCCGCTTTGCCTATTACCTGGCGATCAATACCGCCATACTGGCCGGGTATACCTGCTGGCTGCTATTGAGCGCATGCGGGCTGAGGGAGGAAGGGCTGCCTGCTCCTGTTACGGTTGGAGGGAAGAAGGACAGGTCCAGGGGCAAGAACTCGCACCAAAAAAAGGCAGCTCCGGCCTATAACCGGGCTTACCTGGCCGCCGGCCTTATTGCCGTGCTCTTCATGGTCGTGTATCCCAACACCGGGCCGTTGCCGGGAGGAGACAGGCCTTTCTTCGATGTAGCCAGCAAAGCGCTATACACCCCTCCCGACGGCTGGTGCCAGGCTACGGACTGGTTGAGAACAAAGACTCCCGAGCCGTTTGGCAAAGCGGATTATTATTACGCAAGCTATGAAACTCCACCACCGGGGCAAAGCTATGAATACCCAGGCTCGGTCTACAGCGTGATCTGCTGGTGGGATTACGGCTACTGGGTGACGCGCCTGGGCCACCGCGTACCCTTCTCGAACCCAGGCTCGGCCCAGCGCGGAGAGCAGTATTTCTACCTGGCGCAGGATGAGTATGCAGCGGCCAGGCTGGCTACTAACTGGGGCAGCCGGTATATAGTGGTGAATGACTACCTGATCGACCGGCAAAAAGGTTTGCCGTCCATATGCTCAGCCGCAGGGGAGCCGCTAAATAAATACTGCGAGATCTATTACCGCCCGCAGGGCAACAGTTTGTCAGCGACGCTGCTGTATTACCCGGAATATTACCAAACGATGGCAGCGCGGCTATATTGTTTCGACGGGAAGAAGTACACCCCGGCGGAGACCGCCGCCGTCTCCTGGGAAACGCGCACCGGCGCTGACGGCAAGGCCTACAAGGAGATCACGGGATTGAAAACCTACCGCAGCTACGATGATGCGCTGGCCTTCCTCAACACACAGCCGGCGGGCAACTGGCGCATCGTGGGCAAGGATCCCGGGGCCAGCCCGGTCCCGCTGGAGGAACTGACGCTTTACCGCCCGGCATTTTCCTCGCCGGAGACGGTTAAGACCGGCAACCTGGAGACATCCCGCGTAAAGATATTTGAATACGTAAGGGACGCGGTACCGCTGGCCGGCGACTGGAACGGCGATAATAAGACCGAGATAGGCTTATGGCAGCCACAGACCGGCTATTTCCTGCTGGATATGAACGGCGACGGCCGGTGGAACCCGGATAAGGGAGATCTCAAGCTGGGCCCCTTCGGATATCCTTACGATATGCCTCTTGTGGGTGACTGGAGCGGCAAAGGCAAATATAATATCGGCGTATGGCGACCTCTTGACGCCTTTTTCTACCTGGATGCAAATGGTGATGGAAAATGGGGAGAGGGCGATATCAAGATCAGACCTTTCATCGTGACTAACTGCATTCCCGTAATCGGAGACTGGAATGGAGATGGTAAAGACAAGGCGGGCATGCTGAGTTTTACCGGTGGGTTCCTGATAGATGTTAAAGGTACAGGTAATTTTAATGATCGCATACCCGCTGCAGTTATAGGGTCAGGAGGAGATTTGCCCGTTGCTGGCGACTGGAACGGCGATGGAAAGTCCAAGCTGGGTGCCTGGCAACCTGAACACGGGATTTTCTTACTCAATTACAATCGATGTGACGAGACTATTGTCCGCGATGGAAGGTGGTATTTTGTATATCCAACAAACATAGTTCAGCAGGGTCCGCTGGGAAAAGAATACTGTACTCCCGTCATTGGTGACTGGTCGGGCAAAGGCAAGAGCAATGTGGGTGTATGGAATCCGCATGACCGCTGCTTCTACCTGGATACCAGCGGAGACGGCAAATGGGACGAAGGGGATGTTAAACTGGGGCCGTTCGGCGAATAGCTACCCTATTATTTCCTTGATTGAAACTGTCCCACGATTCAGCTATCATCTTAACGAATAAAGCTATGGAAAAAACCAGGTTTCCCGGCTGGCTTTTCACACTGATTGCGCTGCTGGTTGCGTTCTGCGCAGCACTGTTCATCCGGGTAATACCACCCTTCTCCAGCGTGTTTGCCGGGACTGATATCAGGCTGACCGGCATCGACGCCTATTTCTACATGCGGCTGGTGGACAATCTCGTGCACAATTTCCCCCTGTTAATCCGGTTCGATCCCTACGGCGCTTTCCCGGGCGGCTTCGACCTGGGCAACATACCGGCCTTTTACGCCTACCTGACAGCCATCGTGATCAAGCTGCTGGGCGGCGGCAACCCTTCGCAGCAGACCGTGGACACCATCGCAGTCTATATTCCCGCGGTGCTGGGCGCGCTGACTGTTATACCCGTGTTTTTCATAGCCCGCGCCCTGGCGAACCGCTGGGCCGGACTGTTTGCCGCACTGCTGTTGGCGCTTATGCCCGGTGAGTTCCTCGGCCGCTCACTGCTGGGCAATACGGACCACCACGTAGCCGAGGGTCTTTTCACAGCGCTGTTTATCATGTTTTTCGTGCTGGCCATCCAACACGGGCGGCAGTTTACCTATGCCATGCTGCAAAAAGGGCAGTGGCCGTCAGCCAGCCGTCACATTCCCTACGCCCTGTCCGCCGGTATCTTCTTCGGCCTTTACCTGATCACCTGGCAGGGCGCGCTGATGTTCGTCTTCATCATCTTTATCTATTTCTTCATTCAATTCATCAGTGATCACCTGCGGGGATTCCCCACGGATTACCTGAGCAAGATCGCCACCATAACGTTCCTGGTAGCCATGCTGATCTTCCTGCCGTTTTCACGGGACAAAATGACCCTGCTGGCCCTGGCCGCCGTGATACTGGTACCTATTGTGCTCAACGCAGTCTCCGCCGTGATTGCGGTGCGCGGCGTTAAGCCTGTTTATTACCCGCTGGCCGCAGCTGTAATAGCCGTGGCAGGCGGTCTTTTCGCCTGGATCGTCTTCCCGTCTGTATTCGACAGTACGCTCGGCTATATCACCGCCATCTTCGGCTGGCGCACCGAGCAGATATATGTGGGTGAGATGAAATCACTGTTCTTTCCCGGCGGGTTTTTCACACTGGAAATGGCCTGGAATGAATATGCCCTCGCCCTGTACTCGGGATTGGCCGGGCTGGCAGTGCTCGTGTATCTATGCATACGTAAAGGCAGGCCGGAGCATATTCTGACAGCGGTATTGAGCATCATGCTCATGCTGGCCTCCTTTGCCATGGTCAGGTTCTCCGCCTATTTCGCAGTGTGCATGGCGGTGCTGACAGGGTGCCTGGGCGGTTGGCTGGTGGATGCCTTTGCGCCGGTGAAGGATACAGCAGCGCCTGATAAGTTATCGAAGAAAGCGAAAAAGGCCGCAGCCAGGCAACCGAAGGCTCGTTCCAGGCGGGCAATTGCCGTTGTGCTAGCAACTATTGCAGTGGTAGTAGTGCTGGCGCCGGGGGCAGCGGTTGCGGTAAACACATCCGGAAACCCCACCCACGTACCTTCCGATGCATGGATGGAAGCGCTGGCCTGGCTGAAGAAAAACACACCCGAGCCTTTCAG
>CAZABI010000048.1:0-6627 GCA_964483235.1 uncultured Dehalococcoidales bacterium
ATTTTTGTATTCAAGATTCCAAATTTCGGAGAAATCGCCGTCTTAGTTAATCAATCAATTAACTATTGAAGTATTTAACTTCTTTGTGTAAAATATCTACCTTAGATACCCGAATCTCAACCGGCATCGGTTGTTTAAATATTTCAGTCAGCCAAAAAATAGATTTGGCGGTTTTTTTTATCCATTAATATTTCGAATCACAGGATGGAGGTAGACGATGGATTTTAAATTTACACCTGAGGAAGAGGCCTTTCGCGTAGAGGTAAAGTCCTGGCTAAAAAAGGAAATACCATCGCGATGGTTTGAGATACCTACCGGTTTATGGCAAGAGACAGAGGAATCGTGGAGCATCTCACGCCAATTCCAGAAAAAACTTGGCTCCATCGGATGGCTTGCGCCAGCCTATCCTAAAGAATATGGCGGTGCGGCACTGGGACATATAAAAAGGTTAATTCTGGCTGAAGAACTGGCCTATCATAATGCACCAGTTAGCGTTGAAACAGAGATAACAGTAAATTGGGTGGGCGTGGCTCTGCAACATTTCGGCAGCGAAGAGCAAAAGCGTAATTATGTGAGCAGGATTGCCAGTGGAGATATCATTTTTTGTCTCGGCTATAGTGAGCCTAATGCTGGTTCTGACCTCGCGTCACTTCAAACCAGGGCACTTGAAAAAGGTGATGAATTTATCGTAAACGGACAAAAGATCTGGTGCAGCTTTGCACATTACGCCGATTATTGCTGGCTGGCGGCAGTAACCGACACGGATCTGCCAAAGCATAGAAACATGAGCATGTTTGTAGTTGACATGAAAACTCCGGGTATCACCATCCGGCCTCTAATTAATGTACTCGATGCTCATTCGTTTAACGAAGTTTTCTTTGATGATGTGCATGTGCCTAAGGACGGCCTGGTCGGGACAATAAATAACGGTTGGTTTCAACTGGCAATGGCGCTGGATTTCGAGCGCTCGAGTGTGCAGACTGCGGCAGGCAACCAATTGTTGTTGGATTATTTAGTACATTATGCTAAGACCACGAAGCGTAACGGCAAGCTTTTATCAGAAGAGCCTGCGCTCCGGCATGAACTTGCGGAAATGGCCATTGAAATTGAAGTGGCGCGCATGCTTTGCTACAGGATCGCCTGGATTTACAGCAAGGGCGCCCATTCCAACTATGAGTCGTCCATGGCCATGGTCGTAGGCAGCGAATTGCTCAGGCGGATATCCGATGTCGGCATGCGGGTTCAGGGCCAATACGGACAACTAATGCCAGGCTCAAAATACGCCTTAGGTAAGGCTGAAGTAGCACGTAGTTACCTGGCAGCACTTTCTATTGGTGTCGGTGGCGGTACTAATGAGATTCAGCGAAACATCATTGCCATGAGAGGACTCGGATTGCCCAGGAAATAATGATAGGAAATGTACTTTGCGGCTGTATGAGGCGACACAATGGATTTTAGATTAACTAAAGAAGAGAAGGCTTTTCAGCAAAAAGCCGAACAATTTATACTATCCGAGATGCCTCCCGGCTATAACGAAAGGTGTCTCTATTGGCCCGGCGCATATGGGGCTATCCTGGAATTCGAAGAACGGGACCCAGCCGTGGACCGCTTCAGGGAGAGGATGAGTGAGTGCGGCTGGCTGACTATGGCGTGGCCAAAGGAATTAGGTGGCGGTGGACATACATTCATTGAACAAGCTATATTTGCTGAACGCCTGAGCTATCACAGGGCGCCGGGAACTGATGTAACTACGCTGATAAGCGCCCCCACCATATTGCGCTTCGGCAGCGATGAGATGAAAAAAGAGTGGATACCCAGGATTCTTAAAGGAAATCTTCGATTCTGGCTTGCCTACAGTGAACCTAATGCCGGCTCAGACCTTGCAGCCATCCAGACTCGTGCTGTCGAGGACGGTGATGACCTTATTGTCAATGGTCAAAAGATATGGAGCAGCGGCGCGCACTTAGCTGACTACGGATGGATGGTTGCACGGACCGACATGAATGTTCCGCCCCACCGCGGCACAACATTATTTATTGTAGACAATAAAACACCGGGTATAACGATACGCCCTCTGATAAACATGGTGGGTTTCCATTCGTTCAACGAGGTCTTTTTCGATAACGTCCGCGTACCCAAGAAAAATATCGTTGGCGAGATGAATATGGGATTCCTGTATTTAATGGTTGCGCTGGACTTTGAGCGCCTGGCTATAGCCATAGGCGGATTCCGCCGCCAGTTCGATGAATTGGTAAAGTACGTAAAAACTACCAGCAGAAACGGTAAACCGCTCTCGGCAAATCCGGCTACACGTCGTAAGCTGGCTGACCTGGCAATTGATATTGAAGTTGCCTATAACTTTTTCTTTAAAACAGCATGGATGATGGATAACAATCAAATGCCCAATATCGAGGCTTCAGCCTTGAAACTTTTTGCAACGCAATTAAGCAGGAGACTCGCCAATGCAGGCATGGAGATACTTGGTACTTACGGGCAGTTGGAACACGGATCTGCCTATTCACCTATGAACGGGCAGTTTTGCGTTGGTTACCTTGATTCTATCTCGGCCGTTATCGGCGCAGGTACGTCTGAAATTCAGCGAAATATCATAGCCCAAAGGGGGCTGGGCCTGCCACGGAAATAGCAAGCAAAGTTTAATAACGTAGTTCAGGGAGGAAGCGCAATGGATCTCGGTTTAACAGAACAGCAGGAAATGTTAAAAAAGTCGGCACACGATTTTCTGACCAAGGAATGCCCCAAGAAACTTGTCCGTGAGCTGGACGAAAGCGATTCGGGTTATAGCAAGGAACTCTGGAATAAAATGGCGGATTTAGGTTGGCTGGGTCTGTCCTTTCCAGAAAAATACGGCGGCAATGGTGGCAACTTTATTGATTTGACTGTTTTATTGGACGAGATGGGATATAACGTTGTTCCCGGTCCCTTCTTCTCCACAGCAGTACTATCCGGTTTTACTTTATTAGAAGCCGGCTCTGAAGAACAGAAGCAGAAATACCTTACCAAGATATGCTCCGGTGAATTGATTATGACTTTAGCTCTTACTGAACTTGATGGTTCATATTCCGCAGCGTCAATAAGCACCGAGGCCAAATTGAAAGGCAATGATTATATATTGAATGGTACCAAGCTGTTTGTGCCTGATGCTAATATTGCCAATTACCTGCTTGTAGTTGCCCGGACGAACAAAAGCTCTAATCCGGAGGACGGCCTTTCCATCTTTCTGGTAGATGCAAAAAGCCAGGGGCTGAAATGCACGCTATTGAAAACTATTGCCCGTGATAAGCTATGTGAAGTAGCGCTCGACAATGTAAAAGTACCGAAGGACAATCTTGTTGGCACTCTCGATAAGGGGTGGCCTGTCATCAAGTCCATTCTGAAAAAGGCCGCGGTGGGAAAATGTGCTGAAATGGTAGGTGGAGCTCAAGCATCGCTGGATATGGCCGTAAGTTATGCTAAAGAAAGAATTCAGTTTAACCGCCCCATCGGCAGCTTCCAGGCTATACAGCATTACTGTGCTAACATGGTTACCGATGTCGACGGCTCGCGTTTTATTACCTACAAAGCAGCTTGGGCTGTTGGAGAAGGTCTGCCGGCAGATATGGAAGTCTCGATGGCCAAGGCCTGGACCAGTGATGCTTTCAAACGTGTGGCAAGTCTGGCTCACCAGATATTCGGCGCCATCGGCTTCACCATGGATCATGATATGCACCTCTATTACCGGCGTGCGAAAGCGGCCGAATTAGCGTATGGCGACGCCGACATACACAGGGAAGTAGTTGCGCAACAACTTGGCCTGTAGTTTATTACCTGTTTGAGCCATACTCTTAAAAGTGCTACTATAATCATCCTGAGAGCCAATTGGAGGTTGAGCCTGGCAATTGGCTCTATATTTTTTACCGGCGACGTAAGTCATTCTAACCGAATAAGCCATGAAAGTTGATTTGCATATTCACACCAGCAAATTGTCCCCTGACAGCCGTCTTGACCCGGAAGAGGCCATTCAAACCGCCAGGAACATGGGACTTGACGGTATCTGCTTCACAGAGCATGATAGGGCCTGGGAACTGGCAGATATTACGGAGTTAAGTTCTAAGCATGACTTCCCGGTTTTCCGTGGTGTCGAGGTGATGATTAAGGAAGGTGGTGAAATTCTTGTTTTTGGACTCAATGTTAACTTCGTGACCGTAATCGACATTGCAACTTTGCGTAATATGGTCGAAACAGCAGGCGGATTTATGATCGCAGCCCATCCTTTCAGGGGCTTCCCCTGCCACGCTATCACCGAGTTCGATAAAGCAGCCGACCTAGTAATGAAGAGACCTGTATTCGATAAGGTTGATGCTCTCGAAGGATTTAACGGCCGTAACATGGAAGGGAATAATCTCTTTGCCTGTGAACTTGCGCAACGCCTTGGATTTACAACCTCGGGGGGCAGCGATGCCCATTTTGTTGACGAGCTTGGCAAATGCATAACCGTTTTTGAAAAAGACATTCGCAACGAAGCTGGACTAATGGAAGAGCTTAAGGCCGGCAGGTTCAAAGGTTCTCCCTACAACGGTCATAGACCATGATTATCGCAGGGATTACGGGCACGATCGGCACCGGGAAAAGTACCGTGGCCGGCATGTTTAAAGACTTGGGCGCTTTCATCATCGATCATGACCAATTAGCCCGGCAGGTTGTTGAACCAGGCACAAAGGCCTGGCAAGAAATTGTTGACTACTTTGGCGGCGACGTACTTAACAAAGACCAGAGTATTAACAGAACAAAACTGGCCGGTATAGTATTTAACCATCCCGAAAAACTTCACAAGCTGAATTCCATTGTGCATCCTGAGATATTTAACGAAGACTGCAGGCTTGTTGATGAGAGAAAGGCGGTGGACCCTGGTGGCCTGATAATTAAGGATGTACCCTTGCTGCTGGAAGTGGGGCCTGAGATTGCCCGTTTGCTGGTGGATAAGATTATTGTGGTTTACGCTTCACCGGAAGTGCAGTTTAAACGGCTGATTTCGAGGGGAATGAAAGAAGAGGATGCACGCCGGCGTATCGATTCATAATTACCTGTTAAAGAAAAACTGAAGAATGCCGATTTTGTTATTAACAATGATGGAACACTGGAGGAAACCAGGCTACAGGTGCAACGCATCTATTCCACCCTTATGTCCAAATAGTCAGATTATTTTGCCCCGCACTCGCTGCGATGATATAATACTCAAGCTAATTTTGGTTCAATTCATATCCGGTGTTTGATAGTTCATTCCTCGGTAGCTCAATGGTAGAGCGAGCGGCTGTTAACCGCTAGGTTGTAGGTTCGAATCCTACCCGAGGAGCCAATTCTTTTAGATTCATCCTCTTAGGTTGTCAAAGTTATTCGGCTGAAAACGTCTACAATTACAAATAAACAGCGGAGCAATCTCACGTGAGACTGCCCCGCTCTTACGTCTTAGTCCATCGCCGGTAAAATGCCGGCAACCGGTCTATTGTTTGTGGTCAGTCAAAGAATCCGCAACCAATTCCGCGATATCATATGCCTTCAAAGTCTCTTCAACACCTTTGGCCTTGATTGCGTCGGTAAACATCTGCACACAGTACGGACATGCAGTTGCTACGACTTCAGCACCGGTCTCTATAACCTGTTCAATTCGAGCTTCACTGATGCGCTTGCCAATGCGTTCCTCCATCCAGAAGCGGCCACCACCGCCGCCGCAGCAGAAGCCGTCGCTCTTGGACCGGTCCATTTCTAACAATGACAACTTGTTGATTGATTGAAGCACGTGTCTCTGCGGTTCGTATATATTATTGTGCCTGCCAAGGTAGCAGGAATCATGGTAGGTCATCTTATACTCTTTGGAAAGTGAAGGCTTGATCTTACCCTCCTTGATCAGTTGAGAGATAAAAGTGCTATGGTGAATGACCTCGAAATTGCCGTCAAATTGCGGATATTCGTTCTTAAGGGTGTTGAAGCAATGCGGGCACATAGCAATGATCTTCTTTATATTATAGCCCTTGAACTGCTCTACATTCTGGGCAGCCAGAGTTTGGAACAAATATTCGTTGCCGAGCCTGCGTGCAGGTTCACCGCAACACATTTCCTGTGCGCCAAGAATGCCGAAATTAACACCGGCAGCTTTCAATATTTTAGCGGTGGCGATGGCTATTTTAGTGCTTCGCTCTTCCAGGGAAGCTGCACAACCAGCGAAAAATACGTAGTCGACGTTGCTATCCTCGGACAGTTGTTTTATATCTAGCCCTGCAGTCCAATCAGTCCTGGTAAGCGTTGTACCTTTACAGCTATGCCCCCTTGCCTCAATGCACTTCAATACGGCCTCACCGGTCTCGGGTACCTGGGCAAGATCGAGTACCAGGTGACGGCGCATGTCAACGATCTTATCGATATGTTCGATAAACACCGGACATATCTCCATACAGGCGCGGCAGGTAGTGCATGACCAGATCTCGTCCTCGGTGATAACCTCACCTACCATAGCTTTATGGCCATTACCCTCAGCCTCGGCAGGCGCAGCTTCAGTGCCTTCCACTCCAGCCGCTTTTACCTTAGCTTTTTTAGCCGTTGCAAGCGCCGGGCCTACTTCCAGCCAATGCGTCT
>CAZABI010000049.1:0-6617 GCA_964483235.1 uncultured Dehalococcoidales bacterium
ACCGCCGAGCTCCAGGACAAATTCAGAGGCCAGGCAGGCGCATATGCAGCCGCCATGGCCGGCATCGACAACATACGCAAAGCGGGCATTGAGCTCCAGATCAACTGCACTCTTACCAAGCTGAACATATCCTATCTGGATGACCTGCTGACACTGGCTAAAGATGCGGGCGCGGTTGCCTTCCACCCGTTTTTCCTGGTGCCCACGGGAAGAGGCAAGGAGCTCGAATCGGTGCAACTGACACCGGTGGAATACGAGAACGCATTGAACTGGATTTACGCTAAACAAATCGAGATGGGTGACAGCATCTTTTTCAAACCGACCGATGCGCCGCATTACATGCGCCTGTTGAAACAGAGGCAGCGGCAAAACGGAGGGGCAGGTCCAGCGATAAACACCGTGACCTCGCACAAAGATTCAGCCAACAGCATAAGTCGTGGATGCCTGGCCGGTACCGGCTTCTGCTTTATATCCCACCTGGGACAGGTGAAAGGATGCGGCTACCTTGATATCGAGGCGGGCAATATCAAAAACCAGAATTTCAGTGACATCTGGGAGCATTCACCGCTTTTTACAAAGCTGCGTGACCTCGCCAATCTAAAAGGCAAATGCGGATCGTGCGAATACAAGGTGGAATGCGGCGGCTGCCGGGCACGCGCATATGAAACCACGGGCGATTTTCTCGAAGCTGAACCTTACTGTCTCCACCAGCCGTTAAAACAGCAGGAAGTCATGTGAATGGTTGATACAGAGCTCGATCACACCGGGCGCAGGCTGCTCAGCCTGCTACAGTCAGGATTCCCGCTGTCAAGGGAGCCTTATGCTGACATGGGCTTGAAACTGGGTATTCCCGGCGAAGTCGTCATCGAGCGTATTAAAAATCTTAAGTTAAAAGGCATCGTTCGCCAGATAAGCCCCGTTCTGGATGCCAGGAGACTCAACTACCAGAGCACACTGGTGGCGATGAAAGTAGCCGGTGGCCATATTCAAAAGGCAGAAAGATACCTGGTCAGACACCCTGGTATAAGCCACGGGTATGAACGTGAGCACGAATTTAACATCTGGGTTACCCTGTCGGTACCCGGAGAGCAGGACATGCCGGCGGTGTTGGAGGAACTATCTTCGCATACCCGGGCGGAAGCTATTATCGCTCTGCCGGCACTCAGGGTATTCAAGCTGCGCACTAATTTCGGAATGGATGAAGACAGCCAGCTTGAGGCCGGCATTCAGGCCGGTTCAATACCGTCGTCAGCCGTTAATCTATCCCGGACAGACAGGCGGATAATCAACAGCCTGCAAGATGACCTGCCATTGATCGCCGACCCGTTTGCGCCGCTGGCGGAAAGCCTTAATATGAGCATTGACCGGTTCTTACAACACAGCCGTTCACTTCTGCAAAGAGGAATTATCCGGCGCTATGGAGCTTCGATCAATCATTACAAAGCTGGTTATAAGGCCAATGCCATGACCTGCTGGGTGGTCCCCAGGCGCAGGGTAGAGGATATCGGCCGTAAGCTGGCTTCTTTCAGGCAAATCAGCCACTGTTACGAGAGGGAGACCAACGGACTCTGGCGCTATAACATTTACACCATGGTACACAGTGGATCGAAAACGGGCTGCGATCAAATAATAACGAAAATGTCCGGCGATACCGGCCTCACTGATTACACTGTGCTATACAGCACAAAAGAATTTAAGAAAACGAGAATAACGTACCATGTATAAGGATAACCGGTGAATTCATATTATCCGCTCTTTCTCAGCCTCAACGGCAGAAAGTGTACGGTCATTGGTGGAGGACAGGTCGCACTGCGAAAAGTTACCGTATTGCTTAAACACGCAGCGAATGTCACTGTGATCAGCCCCCGTCTTTGCGCCGGACTACGGGATTTGGCTGACGAGGATAGAATAAAGGTCATACATCGAGCATATCAAGCCGGTGACATGGACGGTGCATCTATTGCTATCCTGGCCACCAGCGACAGTGCAATTAATCTGGTTGCAGCCACAGAAGCCAGTAGTAAAAAGGTACTTGTCAACGTAGTGGATAACCCTGAATTGTCCGACTTCATCGTGCCTTCGATTATCTCTAGAGGAAACCTGGCTATCGCCATCTCAACTGGAGGAAAATGTCCTTCGCTCGCACGCAAAATCCGTATGAAACTTCAAAAGGAATTTGGACCGGAATATGCTGCGCTGGCTCTTCTGATTGCAGAAGTCCGTGCAATCATTAAAAAGCAAGGTATTAAAGTCAGCAGTGGAGATTGGCAAAAGGCCATTGACCTGGATACTATGATTGAACTGATAAGACAGGACCGTACACAAAAGGCCAGGGAGATCCTGCTTGCCAGGCTTACTAAATCGCCGGGTAAATAACAGGTTTAAGTTGCTTATGTTGCTCAGTCTGATAGGGATTAATCACCGTACGGCGCCCGTGGCTGTCCGTGAAAAAGCGGCCATCAGCATGACCAAATTGCATGATTCCTTAACGCACCTGCGACAGTATGTTCCGCACGGTGTAATCCTGTCTACCTGCAACCGTACCGAGATGTATCTGGCTGGCACCCATAGTTGCGATATCAACAAAGCATGTAAGGATTATTTTAAAGACATTTTATTTTTATCCGAAGACAATATCGCCCCCTATTTGTATTCGCTTAAGGATAAAGCCCTGGTCGAGCATTTATTCGGGGTCGCCTGCGGCCTGGATTCCATGGTGATAGGTGAATACGAGATTCTCGGCCAGGTTGGACAGGCGCTGGAGAGCGCTGAAAAAGCTGGAATGGTCAATCTCCCCCTGCGTCATATTTTCCAGAGCGCCATCCGTACCGGCAGGCGCGCCCGTGGAGAAACGGGAATCAGTAAAAATGCGCTGTCGGTCAGTTCTATCGCGGTTAACAAGGCACTCGATATCATACCTGACATCGGCAACTCTAAAATCATTATCATAGGAGCCGGAGAAGCCGGCAAACTGGCTGTAAAAGTCGCTAAGAGCAGGGGCGCATCGAGGATATCAGTCATCAGCCGGACTGAGGAGCGGGCCGTCAGCTTGACTGCGCAGTTCGGAGGTCAGCCTGTCAGTTCAGACAGGCTTATGCCAGAACTGTTTGACGCCGATATCGTCATCGCCTGCGCTACATCACCACACCCGGTACTGCATTATCAACAGGTCGAAGAAGCTATGAGCAGGCGACCCAAGCAGCCTATGATCATAATCGACATCGCCGTGCCCAGGAACGTCGAAGCAGGTATTCAGGAGATAAACAACATCCACCTGTATAACCTTGACGATATCAACGATATTGCCGAGGGCCACCGTCTGCAGCGCGAAGCGGAGATATCATCTGTTGAGAAGATAATAGGTGAAGAAGTCGAAATCCTGATGAGCTGGGGGCAAGCCTATACTGTCAGGCCCATCATAAAATCACTGGTGGCCAGGACAGAGAAGATTCGCACTGCCCAATACAACAGGTCCATAAAAAAACTGCCGTCGCTGACAGACGGAGAGAAGTTATCCGTTGAACTATTGACCAGGTCCATTGTCGATAAAATACTGAGGGACCCCATCCTGAATCTTAAGTCCGCTGACGGCTCAGGTTTCGCGGAGGTCGTCAGCCGCCTGTTCAGCCTGGATGACAGTGATGAACTATGAAAGACAAGGTCGTAATAGGTACCCGCGGCAGCAAACTGGCCGTAATCCAGGCAGAGTCGGTCGCTACGCTGCTTAAAGATCTCCACGCCGGCCTTGAAGTGAATATACTCAAGATCTTGACGGAAGGTGACCGCAACCGCAACGTGAGCCTTGACCGGACCAGCAGCGTCGGTATCTTTGTAAAGGCCTTGGAAGAAGCATTGCTGGAAGGTACAATCGACCTGGCGGTACACAGTCTCAAGGACCTGCCGACCGAGTTGCCTGACCGCCTTTGCCTGGCAGCGGTGACACGCAGGGAAGACCCGCGGGATGTACTGGTCGCCAGCGCGAAATTGTGCGATCTTATCCCAGGCGCGGTAATCGGAACGGGCAGCCTGCGCCGCAGCGTTCAACTTAACAACGTTCGATCCGACGTCGAAGTCTGCGGTATACGGGGAAATGTGGATACGCGGTTGCGCAAAGTAGCCTCCAGGCAGGTAGACGGCGTCATTCTTGCGGCAGCCGCCATGCACCGGTTGGGATTAGCCGACAAAATCACCGAGTACCTTTCAATCGATCAATTTATTCCGGCAATAGGACAGGGCGCCCTGGCAGTTGAAGCCCGGCAGGACGATGCCCGTATACTAAAACTGGCGGGCACGGTCAACCATCTCGCTACATGGCAGGAAATCACGGCTGAGCGCGCTTTTCTGCACGCCCTGGGAGGAGGATGCCGTGCGCCGATAGCGGCATTGGCCACCCGTAAGGATGGTAAACTGGAGATATCAGGAATGGTGTCCGATACAGGGGGAAAAAGGCTGCTCACGGGCAGTTACACAGGAGAATCCGTTAACGCCGCGGCGGTTGGCGTCGAGCTGGCAAAGAAAATGCTGGAACGCGGCGCCTGCGATATTATTAACGATGCGAGGCGCCTGTGAGTAAAGGCAAGGTTTACCTGGTGGGAGCCGGCCCCGGCGATCCCGGCCTGTTAACGTTGAAGGCCGCAGAATGCCTGTCCGGGGCTGATGTAGTAATTTACGATCAACTGGTGGACCAACATGTACTTGCTTTCGCCCCACCGCAGGCTGAGTTCATCTATGCCGGCAAGTCCGGCGCTAAACATGCCCTGGAACAGGATCAGATCAACGCGCTGCTGGTACAAAAAGCCCGGAGAAGTAATATTGTGGTCAGGTTGAAGGGCGGCGATCCGCTGGTGCTCGGTCGCGGCGGCGAGGAAGCGGATACCCTTCGCAAAGCCCGTATTCCCTTTGAGATAGTACCGGGGGTTACCTCGGCCGTGGCTGTGCCGGCCTACGCCGGTATACCTGTCACACACAGGGGTGTGGCATCCTCTTTCGCTGTAATTACCGGCCACGAAGATCCCTCCAAACAGCAGTCCAGCCTGAACTGGGATAAACTGGCGACTGGCATTGATACACTGGTCTTCCTGATGGGTATGAACAACCTGAAATATATTACGTCCCAATTGATCAAGCACGGTAGGAAACCGGGCACACCCGTGGCCGTGATCAGGGATGGCACATTGCCTTCACAGACCACAGTAACCGGCACACTGGACGATATAGCGGCGAAAGTAAAAAAACAGGGACTCGGACCGCCGGCGGTTATCGTCGTCGGCGACGTGGTAAAACTGCGGGACAGGCTGCGCTGGTATGATCAACAGCCCCTCTTTGGCAGACGTGTGCTGATCACACGTCCCGCCTTGCAGGCGGAGGGGATGGAACTGATGCTCAGGGAGCGCGGGGCGGTACCCGTGCTTCATCCGGTCATTGACATTAAGCCGGCCATAAGTTACCGGAAGCTCGATAAGGCGATCAAGAATATTATCCACTACGACTGGCTGATCTTTACCAGCGTCAACGGGGTGGATGCCTTTTTCTACCGGATGGACCAGCTTGGTAAGGATGCCCGCTGGTTGGCAAACATTAAAACCGGGGTGATCGGGCCGGCTACTAATCGTGCTCTCGAAGAGAGGGGCATCAGGTCCGATTTCATGCCCGTTGTGTTCACATCCACGGGCTTGCTAGCTGCAATAAGAAGAAATCGGATAAAAAATAAGAAAGTTTTACTGCCACGTGCCAACATTGCCGATAAGGAGTTGTCCGACGGACTGAAAGAGCTTGGTGCATCGGTGGACAAAGTCACTGTTTACCGGACAGTGGCGGCCCGTGCCAGCCAGTCAAAGAGGCGAGAACTACTATTAGCCGGTAGGATAGATGTCGTCACATTCACCAGCGCTTCCACCGTAACAGGATTGCTGCGCGGAATGAATAAAGAGGATATTGCCAGTATCAAAGCTAAAATAGCCTGTATCGGGCCGAAAACCGCTCAAACTGCTGTATCCGCCGGGCTCAAAGCGGATATAATAGCTGCTGAATCCACCACTGAAAGCCTGGTGGAAGCTATAGAACAATACTACAGGGAGGAGACTTAAATGCCTTCGTTTCCACAGGTTCGCTTACGTAGATTGAGGAAAAATGAGGCCTTGCGGGCGCTGGTAAGGGAGACACAGATCGACCCCGGCGATTTCATTTACCCGCTATTTGTTGTTGAAGGCAAAGGAGTTAAACAGGAGATCGATTCCATGCCCGGCGTTTACCATTTCTCCGTGGACAAACTTCCGAAGGAAGCTGATGAGATAGCGCGGTTGAAAATACCCGCCGTCCTGCTGTTCGGTGTCGTTGAGAAGAAGGACGAAGTTGGCTCGGGCGCCTACCATCCGAAGGGCGTGGTACAGCAAGCCATTAAAACGCTGAAAAAAGCGTCGCCGGGACTGCTGGTCATAACCGACATCTGCCTTTGCGAGTATACCAGCCACGGGCATTGCGGTGTTATAAAAGACGGCGATGTCGATAACGACACCACCCTGCCGCTGCTGTCCAAAATGGCGCTTTCGCATGCGCAGGCCGGGGCTGACATGGTGGCTCCCTCCGATATGATGGACGGCCGGGTGAAAGCGATACGG
>CAZABI010000050.1:0-6600 GCA_964483235.1 uncultured Dehalococcoidales bacterium
GGTCCTGGTGCCTGCTCATCATCATAATTAACCTGGGAAGGCAGTTTCTTAATTTTAAGAACAACTTCCTATCTTATGCCAACGACGCGGTCCTGCCGTTCTACATCCTGCACCAGACGGTCATCATCTGCGTGGGCTTTTACGTAGTCCAGCTGGACCTCGACCCGGCGCTGAAATACCTCATCATTGTGGCATGCTCGTTTATAAGCATAATGGGAATCTACGACCTTTTAATACGGCGTATAAATGTGCTTCGCTTCCTGTTCGGCATGCGGCTCAAGAAAAAAGTCAGCGTTCCGGCATAGTTTCATTTATGGCAATGCCAAAATGACCAACGTGTCATTGAGAGGAGGCCAAAGATTGCTTCACTTCGTTCGTAATGACATAATTATATGTCATGGATTCCAACACACTTAATATGCTGGAGTTCCCGCGCGTGCGGGAACGGCTGGCCGGTTATACTACCTTCTCTGCCGGGCGTGAGCTGGCGCTGTCCCTGCTGCCGACCTCCGACGCCGCGCGTGTCGAATTGCTGTTGAAAAGGTCAGCCGAAGCGCGCAAGCTGATCACCATCCGGCCGGATTTCCATATTGCCGAAGCCCATGATGTGAGTGAAGACGTAATGCGCGCCGAAAAAGGCATGTCATTGGACACGGCGTCGCTGCTGAAGGTGCTGAAAACCGTGACGGCGTCGAGGCTGGCGCGCGGCGGCCTCAGCAAACTGAGCGAAGACCTGCCCAACCTGTGGGCGGTGGTGCGTGAAATAACGGCGCAGCAGGAACTGGATGGCGAGATCAGCCGCTGCATCGCACCTACCGGCGAAGTAATGGACGCAGCCTCGCAGCAGCTCTCCAACATCCGCTGGCAAATGCGCGACACGCGGCGCCAGTTGCAGGATAGACTATTATCTATTATGAAATCAAAGCGCGGTCAGTCGGTCCTACAGGAACAACTGGTCACCGAGCGCAACGGACGTTACGTGCTGCCGGTCAGGGCCGAGGTAAAGCGGGAGATGAAGGGCATCATGCACGACATTTCCAATACAGGCGCCACCGTCTTCGTCGAGCCGCTGGAGACAATCGAGACGGGCAACGAACTGCGGCGGTTTGAGATTGAAGAAAAGCAGGAGATCGAGCGCATATTAGCCTCACTGAGCGCCTTAGTGGGAGCGGCTGCCGTCAATATTATGCATAATATAAACGTTCTGGCTGAGCTCGACCTGCTGCTGGCCAAGGCTTATTACGCGGAAAAGCTGCGCGCCATCGAGCCGGAGATTACATCCGGTGACGGCCGGACGCTCAAGCTGGTGGGGGCCAGGCACCCGTTATTAAAAGGCGAGGCGGTCCCGTTAACAGTTGAAATAGGGCGGGACTATTCAATATTAATCATCAGCGGCCCCAATGCCGGCGGCAAGACGGTGGCGTTGAAAACCATCGGGTTGCTGGTGCTGATGGCACAGGCCGGATTGCCCATTCCCTGCGCTGACGGCACCTGCCTGCCGGTCTACGATAAGGTCTTCGCCGACATCGGTGACGAGCAGAGCATCGAGCAGACGCTTTCCACCTTCAGCGCACATATCCGTAATATGGCGCGCATCGTGAAAGATTCAACGCAGGATAGCCTTGTGCTGCTGGATGAACTTGGCATCAGCACCGATCCGGGCGAGGGCGCGGCGCTGGCCCAGGCCTCGCTGCAGCATTTCCTGCAGAAGGGGACCACCGTAACCGTCACCACGCATTACAGCGAGCTCAAGGCCTTTGCCCACCTGACTAAAGGCGTGCGCAATGCCTCGCTGGACTTCGATCCGGCCACCCTGTCGCCCACCTATCACCTGCGCGTGGGCATGCCCGGAGGCAGCAATGCGCTCAATATCGCCTTCCGCTTCGGCCTGCCAGAGGAGATCATTGCCTGCGCACGCAGTATCATGTCCAAAGGCTCGCAGGAGGTAGAGGCCATGCTGACCGATCTCTCCACCGAGCGCAAGCGCATCGACGATATGCAGGAAGAGTTGCGCCGGGAACGGGAAAAGGCGGTGGAGCTGACGGGCAGGCTGGACTTAGAGTTGGAGCGCGTAACGGAACAGGAACGCGAGATGCTGCGCGAGATACAGGACAACCTCAACAGCGAGGTGGCCGGCCTGTACCGCGCCATTCGTGAGGCCGAGACCGAACTTAAAAAGAAAGCCTCGCGGGAGAAGATAGAGAAAGCTAAGAAGGCGCTGGAGCGTATCAGCAGCCAGGCCGATGAGCAGGCTAAAAAGCTGCGCGACAGGCTGGAGGAGATAAAAGTTGAACCGGCCGGGGATACGGGAAAGATATCAGTTGGCGATACCGTGCGGCTGCGCGACATGGAGATGACCGCAAAGGTGATATCGGTGGATGAGGATGGAGGCAGGCTGGAGGTCATGACCGGGGATATCAAGATGACATTGAATATCGAGAGCGTGGAACGGCTGGAGTCGCCGGGGCCGGAAGCAGATGTGCAGAGGACGGTAGTCCGGCCTGCGAGCACCAGGCCTGCGCCGCCGGAGCTTGATCTACGGGGCAAGCGGGCCGACATTGCTACAGCAGAGATCGACGGTTATTTGAACAATGCTTTCATGTCGCACCTGCCCGAGGTACGCATCGTACACGGCTACGGCACCGGGGCGGTGCGTACCGCTGTACGCGAGTTCCTACAGGGACATGAGCTGGTTAAGTCCTTCCGCCCGGGCAAACAGGGCGAAGGCGGTGATGGAGTAACGGTAGTAAAGTTAATGTAGGGACGGGGCTTTAGCCCTGTCCATTTGTGGGCGAGGCTAAAGTCCTCGCCCCTGCATCATATTGAGTACGGAATGACTGTAATAAGACAATGCACTCTGCGCCGGGCTGAGGCTATTAAATGGCTTGACCTGCATGGTGACATAGCTCCCCCGGTATCTGTTTACCTGAAAGCCGGTTCCACGCGTGCGGACGCCGAAAAATCGCTGCTACCGGTGCTGGACAGGAGTGAGCTATTTGATGAGCTATCTGAAAAAGCAGCTAAATCGCCTACCGGCGCTGCCATATTTTGCGGGATGGCCAAGTCAATTGTGCTCTGGCCGCCCTTTCCCTTGAAAGAAAGCAAGGTAGAAAAAGGGTATGAACCCGGCGTTTTAAAGGCCATGCTGGAGTGGGATTGGCGAATCGGGCTGGTGCTGGTCAGGCTGGGACACTATGCTATAGCGGCCTATCAGGGTGAAACGCTGCTGGAACATAAAGCCGGCACGGGACTGGTACATGCCCGGCACAGGAAAGGCGGTTCGTCCGCCAACCGCTTTGCGCGTCACCGCGGCAAGCAGATCGAGTCCTTCTTCACACGCGTTGAAATTCACGCCCGTGAGATACTGGAGCCACACTTGCGTGAGCTGGATTACGTATTCTACGGCGGCACGCGCGATACCATGCTGTCGTTGTGGAGGCAATGCGATTTCTTTAGAAAGCTGGAAGCTAAGGCGTCGCCGCGCCTGCTGAACGTGCGGGAACCGAAATATTCCGAACTCCAGGAGGCGCTGGAGCAGACGTACAGCAGTGTAATATATGAGTTTGGTGAATAATGGAATGGTTTAACTGGCGTAATCCGGAGGATAAACTGCCGGGTGACCTGGAAGACAGGTACAGGCGGCAGTTCTTGCAGGCTGATGTAAATCATGCCATTGTCGGCATGATGCTGTTGGCCTTTCCCCTTGTGCCCTTTGTCTATTCCGATTACGTGGTGTTCGGGATTGGCACGCATTTCTTCACACTGGCGGCCATGCGGGGCATTGTCTTTTTATACACCATGGCACTGTTGATTCGTCTAAGAAAGATAAACGATCCTATGGCTTATGACCTGCAGATGCTGGTCTGGGGCATTATCAGCGTTTCACTGATTTTGGTTGTGAATATCACCAGGCCGCCGGATTATATTTATTACTATATCTTCGACATCATCAACATATTTATCATCTACCTGGGCATTCCCAACAGGCTGTTTTTCAGGACTTCACTGGCCCTGCTGATTACTGCAGGCAATTTGCTTCGCTGTTTTTTCATCAGGAGCAGCCTGGACCCCTTTATATTCGGTATCATCATTATCTCACTGCTCCTGGCCAATATTGTAGGCGTGGTGCTGTCGATACGGCTCTATGCTTACCGGCGGCGGCAGTTCCTGGCGCAGGTTGAGGTGGAAGAGATCAGGGACAGGTTTAAGGAACTGGCGGCCACCGATAGCCTGACCGGTATTCACAACCGCAGGAAATTCATGGAATTGACAGAGAACGAGATGCACCGTTTCATCCGCTATCAGAACCCTTTTACCTGCCTCATGTTCGACCTGGACCATTTCAAGGAGATAAATGATAAATGCGGTCACGCTGCCGGGGACCAGGTCTTAAAAGAGTTTACCTGTAAAGTCTTAAGCCAGGTCCGTGAATCTGACATTTTCGGCCGGTTGGGTGGAGAAGAATTCGGCCTTATACTGGTGGAAACACCGCTGGAGACTGCCCGTATCATTGCTGAGCGCATCAGGCTGGCGGTCAGCGGAATTAATGTTTCTGTAAAAGGTAAGGCTATCAACGGTATAACCGTCAGCATCGGTATGACAGGGACATCAGAAGGGGACACCTCTTTGGAATGCATCATCGAGAGGGCCGACGCAGCCCTGTACAGGGCTAAGCAGCAGGGCCGTGACAGGGTGGAAGCACAGGAAAATTGAAATTCCAGGCAATAGGTGCAGGAAAATAATATGGAAGCAGCCGAAGGAGATGATTCAGTCTCTCCAGTTGCTTCCCTATCGCTCAGGCGGTCGATTCCCAAGCACTTTTATTATCTTCTGGCTAACAGCGAAGAGCAATAGAGAATTAGTAAGTGTTTGAATAGTACTAAGGTAATTTATTATTGCATCGGGGTGTTACAACTCACCGTCGGTCCGGAACATGACCAGTCCCGAGGGCAGCTTGGGGTAGAAGAAAGTGGACTTGCGGGGCATACGGTCGCCGGCATCGGCAACCGTCTTGATAGCGATGGCTGGGATGGGTTGTAGAAGTATGGCAAACTGGTACTGGCCAGCTTGAACCAGCTTGCAGGCGGAGTCGCTGCTTGGTGTATAAGCCAGCCTGTCAGTGTTGTTGGCATCAAGCCCTAACAGTTTTTCCACGATTATATGCTGAACAGCGCTGACATCCAGCTTGAAGTAGGCTTCAGAGTGCCGCTCCTTCACTAAATCTCTGAACTTTGTTTTAGGCAGCAGGTTCAACCCCAGCATCTTTCCCTCTACCAGTCCGTAGATCTTGATGTTGCCCATGTGTTTATTGCCGAGGGAAACGGTTTCCGCCTGTGCTTCAAGTATTTCGAAATAATTGCCCAGTTCCTGTCGGAACCTGCTTAAATCGGCGCTGGATATGCCTTTAATCAGGCGGTGGATGGGTAGAATGACGACGCCGGGGTCCGAGAAGGAGACCAGCGTCATCATAACATAGTTATAGGATGAATTAGCGGGTCCGTGGGCATCGTGCTGGCGGCGATAATCGCGGTAAGCCAGCGCCGTCTCGTAGCGGTGGTGGCCGTCGGCAACGTATATGGCCTTGGGTATCAGGAAATGGCTTACGCGTTGTACGAATTCAGGTTCGCTGACGGCCCAGAAGCGGTGGCTGTCACCGTTGTAGTCAAAGCTGTAGGTAGGCCTGGCCCTGACACGGCTGAGGATCATCTGGTTGATCTTGTTGCCAGGGTCCTCGTAAAGGCCGAAGATCGGGCTGCAATCGGCATGGCAGGCCTTCATCAGCTTGAGCCGGTCTTCCTTTATTCCGGACATGGTGAATTCGTGCGGGAAGATGACCTTGTTCTCCCAGGGTTCGAGCCTGACACAGGCGAAGATGCCCAGCCGCTTTTTCTTGACCTCACCTATTTCGAAGCTGTGCTCGTGGACGTAATAGTTGGGCACGGTGTCCTGTATCAGCACGCGGTCTTTCAGCCACTGGTTGAGGGAGTCGCGCGAGTGCGTGTATTTATTGTGCTTATCGTCATCTCCCTCCTCTTCCCGGGCGTGTTCAAGGCGCACGAAATTGTACTGGCTGCGCTCGTAGAGCGCCTGCTGTTCCTGCGGTGAGATAACGTCATAGGGCGGGCAGATAACATCCGCCATGTAGTGGATTGAGTCGGGGTTATATCTTACACCTTTGAATTCGGATACTTCTGCCAATTCTATGTCTCCGGGATTTATTAGCGGTAGTTACAGGCCGTTCATATAGGCATTGTGCATTTCCGCGAGTGGCAGGCTGAGGATGCCTGTCAGCGTGAGCTTGTCACCGCCGACTGCTCCCAGCCTGGACAGGGGAACTTTATATTTATAAGCCAGCTCTTCCAGCCGGCGGATTGATTTCGTGTTAATCGACACCACGGCGCGGGACTGTGCCTCGCCGAAGAGCACGGAATCCAGCCGGCTTTTCACTTTTATTTTGCCAGAGAACCCTTTACTGCCGATTATGCAGCACTCGGCCAGCGCCACCGCCAGGCCGCCATCCGAGCAATCATGTGCTGATTTGAGCAGACCTTTTTCAACTGCTTTGATCTTATCCCATTGTTCTATCACTTTATCTGGTGT
>CAZABI010000051.1:0-6596 GCA_964483235.1 uncultured Dehalococcoidales bacterium
TCATATTTTATACCTATAAATCAAAGATTATCGAGTGTCTTCGCCTCGATGACGGACCTGAGCCTTGCTACAAAGTCCTCGAATTTCAGCGAACCCAGATCCTCACCACTCCTCAACCGCAGTGATACAGTGCTGTTCTCTAACTCCTTATCTCCAATAATCAGCATATACGGTATCTTATTTAACTGCGCTTCCCTGATCTTCAGGTTCATCCGCTCGGATCGGTCATCCAGTTGAGCCCGGAAATCGTGCGCCACAAGTTCCCGGTATAACTTGCGTGCGTATTCGAAATGCCGGTCGGCAATTGGTATTAAGACTGCCTGTACCGGCGCGAGCCAGGCAGGGAACGCCCCCGCGTAGTTTTCTGTCAGGCAGGCCATGAATCTCTCCATGCTGCCCAGCACGGTGCGATGGATCATCACCGCCTGGTGTTCCTGGCCGTCCTCGCCCACATAGTTAACATCGAATTTCTGGGGTAAATTGAAATCAACCTGGATGGTAGGCCCCTGCCATAACCGACCCAGTGCATCCTTTAACTTGACATCGATCTTCGGACCGTAAAACACACCTTCTCCCGGATCAACCTGATATTTGATCCCAAGGTTCTCCAGTACGTTGCGCAGAGCCCCGGTGGCCTGCTCCCACACATCCTGTGTACCAGCGGCCTTTTCCGGCCTGGTGGACAACATCATCTCATACTCATTAAAACCGAAGGTCTTCATCATAAAGCGGGCGAATTCGACTACAGCGGTGACCTCGGATTCAATCTGATCCGGCCGGCAGAAGATATGTGCATCATCCTGGGTGAAGCCCCTTACCCTGGCCAGTCCATGCAGCACACCCGACCGTTCATAGCGATAAACAGTGCCCAGTTCAGCATAACGTATCGGCAGGACGCGATAGCTGCGTATCTGTGTTTTGAACATGAGTATGTGACCAAGGCAGTTCATCGGTTTGATAACATACTCACTCTCGTCTATCTCCATGGGCGAGTACATATTCTCGCGATAGAAATCCCAATGCCCGCTGGTCTCCCAGAGGTTCACCTTGGCAATGTGCGGTGTAAAAACCAGGTCATACCCACGTCGACGGTGCTCAGCACGCCAGAAGTTCTCTATAACTTCGCGTACAGCTCCGCCCTTGGGGTGCCAGTGGACCAGGCCCGGCCCTGCTTCCTCGTGCAGGCTATACAGATCAAGCTCCTTGCCCAGTTTGCGGTGATCACGCCTGGCAGCTTCCTCGATTTTTTCAAATAGTCTTCGAGATCAGATTTAATGGCAAAGGCCACGCCGTAAATCCGCTGCAGCATCGGGCGTTTTTCGTCACCGCGCCAGTATGCTCCCGCCACGCTTGTCAGCTTGAAGGCCTTAATCGCACCGCTTGATTTCACGTGAGGTCCGCGGCACAGGTCGGTAAAACTCCCCTGCCTGTAGACAGACACCTTATCTTCACCCAAATCCTTGATTAGCTCAATCTTATAAGGCTGATCAGCAAACAGCTTCAGAGCTTCTTTTGTACTGATCTCCTCACGCATAAATGGCTCGTCGGCCTTTATGATTTCCTGCATTTTTGCCTCGATTTCCGGGAGATCCTCCAGGGTGAGCGGCCGGGGTAAATCGAAATCATAATAGAACCCGTCTTCTATAGCCGGGCCTATTCCGAATTTGGCCGTGGGAAACATCAACTTAACGGCCTCGGCCATTACGTGGCTTGCCGAGTGCCGCATGGTTTCCAGGTTCTTCGCTTTATCTTCTGCAGCCATATTAATCTCCCTTACAGTCCAAATAAAAACCTCACGCACAGACATGCGGGAGGTTGGATGATAAATCTCTTTGTTATATTGTATGCCGCGCTTTCAAAGTGTCACAGATTATAGCAGCGGCTATGCGACCCTGCAAATATAGACGGCATTGCCAAAGGTGACGTTTGCTATCAGACTGTAATCAATTTATCCAGGTCCAGGTTTTCTTTAACCAACTTCTCCACCAATGCTATCTGGTCCGAATCGCTCGATGTGATCAAAGGTGTCAAAGACTCAATTTGCCGGGCAGTCTCATAAACCCCAAAGGGGACCAATAGCACGGGAATCTTGTTTTCTTCAGCGACCGCAAGTACATTCTGAGGTGGCAGGATGCTATTAGTTACTACTGCCGCCACGGTGCATTTATCCTCAAATGAGGCCAGCAGCATGTCCGACCGGTCGCCGCTGGTAATTACCAGTTTGTTCTCCTTATGGAACTGCGCGTCAGAGCGGACCGAATCTACTGAACCGGCGCCTACAAAGAAATTGCTTACACGGCGGCTCATATATTTCTCTCCGCTTATTACGCTTGCCAGCAGGTACTGCGAAAGGAATTCCACGGAAAACTTGGCCAGTTCCTCCTGGTACGGCAATATACCCAATATTGGAACATTCAACTTATTAATCAGAGTACCATAAACATCCTTAAAATCAGCCACGTTCTTAACTTTATTTATTATAATCCCACCAAAGTTTATGTCAGCCAAGGACAGGTATTTATTAATAAACATCACATTGTCGATGATATAGTTCTCATCTCCGCTTACCACTATGACCAGGCTGGCGTTTAGATACCTGGTCAGGGCCAGCCAATTGAGATAGAAGGAGATGCCAAATTGCATATCCTTCCCGCCTTCTACAAACAAGATTTCTTTTCCCTCACCTATCTCCTTTGCCATTTGACTGACCCGCTTGCCAGCGCTTTCCTCGTCATATTTAAAACGGAGTTTTAGATGCTCAAAACCTATTGTGACATTTTCCGGGTCCTGTGTCAGGCCGAAGACGCTGTGTATCAGCGCGGCATCATAATCCCAGATGCGTTTCTTACGATAAACCAACCTGTCACCCAGCGGCTTCATATAGCCGAAGCTTTTACCCAGGGCTTTTGCCAAGCCGATCACGATGCTGGTTTTGCCGGCATTGCCATCCGTTGACCCGATAACCAGGGTTCTCATAGTCATGCCTCCTGCTGCCTTGTAAGTAGTATTCTTACGTCTACCGCTTTAACTCCCTCGCCGAAATCGTAAGCGATCAGCGGGTTTATCTCGATATCCGATATATCATTTACTTGTTTTAGCACTGTGCCCACCCTGATGATAGCATCTGCAGCCGTCTCGATATCCTTACGTTTTTCACCTCGTACGCCAAGCAGCAAAGGATATGTCTTAATCTGACTGATCATGGCGACGGCCTCTGTTTTGCTTATCGGGAACGCACGAAAAGCTATGTCCTTCATGACTTCGACATAAATACCGCCCAGGCCGAACATCACGATGGGGCCAAACGATTGGTCCCGCCTTGCGCCCACGATGGTTTCCACGCCGGGCCTGACCTGTTCCGACACCTCGATACCATCGATGCGCGCATCGGGCTTGTAGCGCCGGCAGTTCTGCATAATCGCCTCGTAAGCGCTCACCGCTTCTTCCTCGTTATCTATATCCAGCGCCACACCCCCGGCATCACTCTTGTGAATAATGTCAGGCGAAACGACCTTCATCACTACCGGGTAACCGATAGACTCGGCCAGGAGAATAGCCTCATCAACGCTGTGTGCGATACTGCTTTTAGGTCCAGGAATACCGATCGCCCTTAATACGGCCTGGCCTTCATGTGCCAGCAGGAAACGCCTGCCGTCTTGCCTGGCGCCTGCCACCACCTGCTTTATACTGCTAATATCAACAACCATCTCCTCAACCGGGTATTCCGGGGCTATCCGGTTACGGTGATTGCTGTAGATGGCGCCCAGGCAGGAAGTCGCACTCAGCACATCCCTGAAAATGGGGACATTAATTGATCTGAGTTTATTAATACTCTGCTCGATCTGTAATCCGCCGACAAATGAAAAAAGAATCGGTTTATGGTACTGTCCGGTCTTAAATTGCTCACCCGCGGCCAGGGCAAACGCATCTGCGTCAAAGACGCCGGTCTCACAACCCAGGCAGAGTATCGAATGTATGGCATCGTCCGCCATCGCCGCCTCGATGCATCCGGTATAATCCTTCACCATTGCCTGGCCTGTGATATCCACAGGGTTCTTTATAGAGCCGATATCAGAAACAATACCCGAAAAGATTTTTTTAAGATCGGCCTGGTCGTCATACAGGTTGATACCATATTTTTCACAGGCGTCGGCTGCCAATACACCCATTCCACCACCGTTTGTGATGATCACCGTGTTCTCTCCATTCGGTTCGGGTGTAACGGACAGGAACTTACACCATTCGAGGGCTTCCTCGATCCCCTCCGCTCTTATCAAGCCGCATTGCCGAGCAATATCATCAAAAACCTGGTCCTCACCCGCCAGCGAACCGGTATGTGATGCCGCTGCCATAGCGCCGCGCCTGGATCTGCCTGATTTGAGAGCTACGACCGGCTTGATCCTGGTGACACTCTTTAAGACATTTACCAGGCGTTCACCATGGGTTACGCCTTCTATGTACATCATAATTACCTTTGTCTGGGCGCTTTCAGCCAGGTAGCCCAGCAGGTCCGATTCATCGATATCGGCTTTATTCCCCACTGCCACTACGGTGGATAGCCCAATGTTCTCAACCAAGACCTTGCCCGCGATGGCCCCAGCCAATGCACCGCTCTGCGAAAGCAAAGCCAGGTTACCTTCGATCGTCCCTATTGCTCCAAAGGTTGCATTTAGTTTGGCGGGATACGAATAGATACCCACTATGTTGGGGCCCAGTATGCGCATGCCCCGTTCGCGGGCATATGCAACTATCCTCCTCTCCTCGGCTATATTGCCGACTTCCGAAAAACCGGAAGTTATGATGGCCGCAAACTTTACACCGCTATCGGCACAGCTTTTGACCGCACCGAAAACCATACTCGCAGGGATAACTATTACAGCCAGGTCGATCCCATCCTCCGCTTCGCTGACATTCTTGATAACAGGCATGCCCAGTATCTGTCCACCCTTGGGATTGACGGGGTAAATACGGCCCTGATAGCCGCTGGAGATCACATTCTTGATTACTACGTTACCCAGCTTCAACGGATTATCTGTGGCACCGATGACAGCTACCGACCGCGGCTCAAATAGATACTTTATGTCATGCATAGTAAATAATTATAGATTAATCATCTTAATTTTGCGTCGCTAATTAACGTTGCGATGTCCTTTACGGAGATTTTATCTTCCAGGTTCTCAGTCTTAACAGCCTCTTTCAACATCACCAGGCATCCGGGGCATGCCACAACCAGTACGTCAGCACCTGTTTGGGCGGCTTCCCTCACTCTCACCCTTGCCGGGCTATCCTCACCCCCTGCCAGGTAATCGGTTATAAAATTACCGCTGCCACCGCCACAGCAAAAAGCATCACGCCTGCTCCTGTCCATCTCCACCAGCTCCAGGCCATCGATTGCTGCCAGCGCCCTGCGAGGTTCATCGTATACCTGGTTATACCTGCCCAGGTAACATGGATCGTGATAGGTAACTTTCTTTTTAAGCGATTTCCCCTTCAGCTTTCCCTGTTTTGCCAGGTCGGCGAGCACCTGGGAATAATGATAGACCTCAAAGCCATAGCCTAAATTCTGGTACTGGTTCTTCATGATATTGTATGCGTGCGGTGAAAGTGCGATTATCTTTTTAACACCCTTCTCCTTGAACTTGTCCACATTTTTCCTGGCCAATTCACCAAACAAGGCCTCCTCTCCCAGGGAATACACTTCATTGCCACAGCATCCCTCCTCATTACCTAATATCCCGTAGGAAACGCCAGACGTCTTTAATAGAGCTGCCACATTACCGGCCATAGTCTGAGCGGTTTCATCATACGATGCAAGGCAGCCGATGTACAGTAAGTACTCGTCCTCATTTGAATACCGTTTTGTCCCGTTAGCCCAGGCCGCTCTATCTGCCTGGGGTAGTTTAAGTGGATTACCATAATTATAAACAGATTCAAGGAAACGTTTCACACGCAACGGTATTTTACCCTGCTCGATCATATCGCTGCGCGCCCCGATGATCCAATCCACAATATCCGGCGCGAACTTCATCGGGCATTGTTCGGTACAATTCTTGCAGGTCGTACACGTATACAGTATCTCAGCCAGATGCTCTGACCAGGGCACCTCACCTTTCAGCCATGCATAGGTCAGCCACAGGCGACCTCCGGTCGAATAAGTATCAAACCTGAACCTGTTATAGGAAGGACAGTTGAAGGCAGAGTAATCAGTAGGGAACTTACAGTAGCCGCAACGAAAACACCGGTGAATTTGTGACTGGTATTTCTTCATCAGGTCACCTCCCAGTTGCCCGGGTTCATGATGCCGTTGGGATCGAGCACCTGCTTTATCCTCTTCATCAGGTTAAGTGTGTTTTTGTCCATCCTGGCCATCATCATTTTTTGTTCATCGATGTTGGGTTTCCAGATCACGCCGCCGTTGTCCAGAGAAAACTCCACTGCTTCATCCAGCGCCTTCTTAGCCCTGGACATCTCTTCTTTATTGGCACGATTGAAAGCGTAGGAGAAGGAGAACATCATGCAGTGGCCTCCGTCGATGATTCTGGCTGAGGACGCATAGAACAATCCGTACTCCAGTGCCAGGTCTTCGAGCTTTTTGA
>CAZABI010000052.1:0-6500 GCA_964483235.1 uncultured Dehalococcoidales bacterium
GCTGGCAGTTATCGCCAGGGCCGATACAAACTGGGCGTGGCGGTCGCGTTGTACGACCTGGTTGGAAACGGGCGCCGGCGAGAGGCCAAGGTTCCTGCATGTGATATCTTCTACCTCGGGTGAGACAGTGGCATAGGTGCCGACGGCGCCTGATATCTTGCCCACGCTGATGATCTTCCTGGCCTCTTCCAGGCGGTTGCGGTTTCGCTTCATTTCCTGTGTCCAGAGGGCCATCTTAAGCCCGAATGTTATGGGTTCGGCGTGAACGCCGTGCGTGCGGCCGATCATGATGGTGTCCTTATGCGCGACAGCCTTCTCTTCCAGGACTTTGATTAACGCATTGACATCCTCGATCAGCAGGCCGGCGGCTTCCTTCAGCTGCAGCGCCAGTGCCGTATCCATGATATCGGAGGATGTAAGCCCGAGATGGATGTAGCGTGATTCCTCCCCGATCGTTTCACTGACAGCGTTGAGGAATGCCGTGACATCGTGATGTGTTACCTTGAGGATGGCTGCCATACGGTCGAGGTCGATCCTGGCCTTCTTGATCTTAGGCAGGGCGGACTTCGGTATCTTTCCGAGTTCAGTCCAGGCTTCACAGGCAGCGACCTCCACCTGCAGCCACTTGTCGAACTTGCTTTTATCCGACCAGACCTGTTTCATGCGGGGTCGCGAATAACGTTCGATCATACTCTCACATCCTCACACGTCAGCCATCTTCTTCTTATACTTTGCAAAGGCCTTCCTGACAGGCTCATATTTTATGCCGAGCATCTGTACCGCCAGCAGAGCTGCGTTTGTTGCACCGGACGCGCCTATTCCTGCGCAGGCGACCGGGACTCCGCCCGGCATTTGCACGATGGAATACAGGGAATCGATGCCTTTCAGGTCACTGGTCGGAAGCGGGACACCGATGACTGGTATGGTTGTCCATGAAGCTATTACTCCCGGCAGGTGGGCGGCGGCCCCGGCGGCGGCTATAATCACCTGTAACCCCGAGGATGCAGCTTCCAGCGCATACTGCCGGACCTTATCCGGCTTACGGTGTGCCGAAATTATCGATAGTTCATACTCAATTTTAAAAATTTTCAGTATATCGAGCGCAGGCTGGATATGCTGCTCGTCCGTCTTGCTGCCGATGACCACGCCTACCAGTGGCATCAGGCCACCTCCCTCGTTGCAATATCCTTGCGGTAATGACATCCCTCGAAGTTGATATATGGCAGGTTGCGGTAAACCCTGTCCCGGGCTTCACGCATTGTCTTGCCGGTCGCTGTGACCGTCAAGACGCGACCTCCATCGGTCACCGCCTGCCCGTCGTCTCGTTTCTTAGCGCCCGCGTAGAAAACTGCCACATCCTTTTCCAGCTTATCGGAGACTGTGATGGGGTAGCCGGTCTTATATTCACCCGGGTAGCCGCCGGAAGACATGACCACGCCCACGCAGGGGTCGCTCTTCCAATCTATTTTAATTGTATGCAAATTACCCTTCACGACAGCCAGCATGATATCCACCAGGTCGGTCTTCAATCGGGGTAGTATGACCTGCGTCTCGGGATCTCCGAAACGTGCGTTGAACTCAAGCACCTTTGGTCCTGCCTCAGTCATAATCAGTCCTGTATAGAGCACACCCTGGTAAGGCATGCCTTCACCGGCCATGGCATCGACGACTGGTTGAATAACGGTTTTGAGAATATGGTCGATCATATCTTGCCCGAAGAACCCGGGCGGGCTGTAGCTGCCCATGCCACCGGTGTTCAGGCCTTTATCATCGTCGAATACGCGTTTGTAATCGCAGGCCGGCACCATGGGTATAGCCGTTTTCCCGTCGGTGAAGGCCAGCAGGCTCACCTCTTTGCCGAAGAGGCATTCCTCGATCACAACGCGGTCTCCGGCGGCGCCGAACGTCCTGGCCTGCATGATCGAATCCAGCGCTGCAAGGGCTTCCTCTTTGGTTGACGCGATTATGACGCCCTTGCCGGCTGCCAGTCCGTCCGCCTTGACCACGATAGGCGCTGACTTACTTTCCAGGTAAGCCCTGGCCTTTCGATAATCGGCAAATGCTTCGCCTTCAGCGCAGGGGACCCCGCATTTAAGCATAAGTTCGCGGGAAAACACTTTGCTGGACTCGAGCCTCGCGGCCGCCTTGCTGGGACCGAAGACAGGGATGCCCGCAGCTTGCAATTGATCTGCCAGCCCGGCAGCGAGTGGGGCTTCCGGTCCTACCACGACCAGGTCGATCTTAAGCTCGACAGCCTTTTTAACAATAGTGGGGATATCCGTGGCGGAGATACTCAGATTATAGGCGGTCAGGGACGTGCCCGCATTACCGGGTGCCGCAAATAGCTCTTTGACATGGTTACCTTGCGAGATCTTCCATGCCAGCGCATGCTCGCGAGCCCCGTTGCCGACAACCAGTATCTTCAAACCGGTCATGCTACGCTTAATCAGGCAGTGATCTTTTTGATTACGTTGCGCTTCTTGTTTTTGGTCTTGCCGCGGTTTTTCTTAGCCGCTTTTAGCTTGGGTTTGTGTGCCATAATGCCTCACTTCAATTCGTTATCGAGTTTCTCGGCCTGGACCGGGTCAAGCGTTCTGAGCAGCTTGACCAGCTTGGCCACGTGCTCTTTTTTCGCCTCGAGTATCTGCTCAATGGTATCCACAGCATCCTCGCTGTCGAGCATATCAACCTGTGCTTCATATTCGTTGATGGACTTGAGCTCCGCAATTAAGTCGTCACGGATCATTTCCAGGTCCATGGAACCTTCCAGTTCCTCTTCTCCTTCTTCTCCGTCAAAGGGACTATAAGCCATTGTTACCTCCGGGGATTTTTACCTTTTAAAAAGCTGTCACGCAACAGCATAGGTATTACCGAGAACGCTTTATGAGTATATAGTTTCAATGGTTTAAAATCAAGGAAAGGAAATAATATCAGATTTATGATCACGTGGGGGGAATGGGGACTTAAATCCGCCGGTACTTACGTTTCCAGGGCTCGTTTTTGTACTGGAGATAGTCCCGGATAGCGGCCTTGAGAGCATTCACTGCCAACTCTGCGCAGACACATCCTTCTCCCGGAAGCCCGCCCAGCGCGTTTTCGATATCTGCAGGCGTCAGATTGAGCGCTTCCACAACGCTTTTACCACTGGCTAGCTCGGTGGCCATGCTTCCGCAGGCGATGGTAGTGCCGCAGCCGTCGGTCCAGTAAGTGGCACGCTCAATGATGTCATCGCTGACCTTGAGCCAGGCTTCCATAGTATTACCGTCATGCCCCTCGGCATAAGCGAAACCGTTGGCGCCTGGCAGGTTGCCCGTATTCCGCGGTTTTAAAGCGTGCTCCAGGTAGATTTGCGAGTAATTGCCCTGCGGATTGACCAGTATATGCGCATCGAGTTTATCAAATTGCTGTTTCATGCTGTATCATCAGTTCTTGATCGAGCCGACCAGTGAAACCAGCGCCTTGCCGTAGGCCTTGACCTCATCCGAATCGTACCTTTCGATATGCCCTTCGTCGCACAGCGCAGCCAGCTTGGGATCGATGGGCAGCCTGGCCAGCAGGGGGGCGCCGGCGTCTTTTGCCATCTCAGCACCCCTGCTCCTGCCGAAGAGCTCGATCTTTTTCTTAATCTCGGGCACGTAGAGGTAGCTCATATTCTCCACCACGCCCAGTACGGTCTTGTCCATTTGCCTGGCCATTTTCACCGCTTTCTTGACGATCATGGTGGTGAGGTCCTGTGGTGTGAAGACAATAATGGTGCCGCTTACGGGCAGCACCTGCAGGGCGGTCAACGGCGCATCGGCAGTGCCCGGCGGCAGGTCAACGATCAAATAATCGTGATTGCCCCAGAGCACATCTTCCCAGAACTGTGTTATAGCTTTGCCGATAAGCGGCCCGCGCCAGATCACGGCCTCGTCCTCGTTTTCCAGGAAAAGGTTGATCGAGATAATCTCGATGCCGCTGGCGGACTGCACCGGCAGTATGCCGCTCTCGCTGCCCTGCGGGCGGTTGGTAATGCCGAACATTTTGGGTATGCTGGGGCCGGTGATATCGGCATCGAGGATGCCCACCTCGTATCCCTGCCGGTTGAGCAGTATGGCCGTGAGGCTGCTAACCAGCGATTTGCCCACGCCTCCCTTGCCGCTCATAACGGCAATGACATGCTTGACCCGGTTAAGCTCACCTGGCTTTTTCTCTACGAACTCTATTTCTACTTTTGCCTGCTTGTCGAGCTTCTCCAGCACATCCCTGCTCTTCTCTTTCACCCATCCCTGCGCTTCTTCACTTAAGGCGGTGGAAGCGATGGTAAGCTTAACATTGCTGTCTGCAATAGTGATGTTCTGAACCAGGTTGACTGAAGTGATGCTGCGCATCAGGCCGGGCACGAGTACGTCATTCAAGGCCAGTTTGATCTTGTCATCAGTGAGCAAAGGGAACCTCCGTGTTAAAGAAATCTGTATTAATGATACTTTGAAATCGGGAATAGGGCTAATACATGCACTCTAGGATGTCTCGGATATTCGTAAGCTCTCTGCCTGTTCCTTGTCGATGGCATCCTGGCCGGCTTTCTTCGCCGGGTAAAATAAGTCAAAATTATTCAGGAGTATCAGTTTTAGGATTACTGTCCGGCACGGCATAGCCGGAAAAAATAAAGCTGTAAAACTTGGCTACTCCTGTTTTTTCGATCAGGAAAACCAGCACTGAAGTAACTACGATGGTGAACAGAATTATTCCATAGGCAATGTTTTGCATAAGTTCCCCACCCTCAATTCCACGCTGGAACGGTAAAGATGCCAGGACCGCGGCTGCGAGGCCCCTTGGTACCATTACCGACATGATACTTGCATCGGTTACAGTAGTCTTTTTATCAACAACCAGGCGTACAATTGGTGGCCTGACCATAAAGATCAGCGCCGTTAAAGCCATGGCAATCCATATTACATTCAGATCAGCCAGTCTGAGCGAGATGCCCATATAGATAAAAAAGAAAGTCTTAAGTAAAAAAACTAATTCCGAATAAAATGATTTCTCGGTTCTGTTGAGACTGATGGGATTAAGCGAAAAATTGCCATTCAACCATTTAATCTGCGGTAATTTAACCAGGTTGATATTGCCCAGAGTTATGCCAAAAACCAGTGCCCCTATTGCGCCGCTGTATCCAAACCATTCGGCAATTCCGAAGATTACGAACACAAATGCCCCGGTGGAGAACGTGGAATTTTGAAGTGTCCGTACCTTATTTAATATTATGGACCAACCGATTGCACCCAGCAAACCTATTACGGTAGCAAGTACAAAGGAAGCTATTATTTTCCCGAGCATAAAACCGATTTCAAGTTTGTCGCTGACATACAGTTCGAGTAGGCTGACTGTCAGGACGATGCTCAGTACGTCAGTAACTGTGGATTCAAGTATCAGTACCGATTGGCTTTTAATTTTCATATTCAGGTTACTGATCAGGGGAGCGGCTACGGCCGGCGAGATAGCGCCGACTATTGATCCTAACATAAGCGATTTTAGTATGCCGAGATCAGTCAGAAAGAAAGCTGCAGTACTTACTAATATGATCGTAGTTACAATAGTTGAAATGCTCAGTATCAACGATTCTCTGAAAGCCCGGGAAATTGCTGAGATGTTTAAATTAAGCCCCGCTTCAAAAAGAATGACAATAAATGTAATCGTAGTGAATACCGGGCCTACAATGCCGAAGTGAGTCGGAGACGTGATATTTAATAAAGGGCCGATGAGCAAGCCGATAATGATGAATATAAGCACATCGGGGATCATCGTGCGGCGGTAGATTTCTTCAAATAGGTGGGCTGCAAAAATAATTATGCCGACAAAGGCAATAATAATGGCCATATCTTGCATAGGGTGTTTTCCTGACCGGACGTTGCGTATAATAATAGTGGAAAGTGAATGTTGTTGTAAATTCAAATAAGTAAAACAAACAAATTAATTTCCGGGCCGGCATAAGCCTTTCCCCGGGTTTATCTAAGCTTATTAACAAATCCTTTTTGATCAATGAAAGACGTGAGCAGAAAAATAGAAATAGGCGTTATTAAACCACTGAAGATAAATATGGCTGAGGCTGCCAGCCCCCGGTCATACTTCTTTTCTCCCTACCTGGTATTCTACGGGTTCATTGCTCTCATTATCACCGGTACACTGTTGCTAATGTTGCCTGTTGCCACCCGTGGAAGTGTTAATGTATCGCCTGTCGATGCTCTTTTTACGGCGACTTCGGCAGTTTGCGTCACCGGGTTAGTTGTCGTCGACACCGGGACTTACTGGAGTGAATTCGGCCAGGCCATTATTTTGTTCCTTATACAAACAGGTGGGTTCGGGTTTATGGCAAGTGCGACTTTAATAGCCCTGGTATTTGGAAGAAAACTTGGATTAAAAGAAAGGCTGGTTGTCAGCAGGTCACTCGGTTTGAAAGGGTTTCGCGGTTTACCTGAACTGATTATCAAAATGACAGTTTTCACATTAATAATTGAAGC
>CAZABI010000053.1:0-6453 GCA_964483235.1 uncultured Dehalococcoidales bacterium
ATAGTGTTGATTCAATAAAATTAGCGAAAGCTCTAAACGATCGGACAGATAGGCGACTAAGCATTATGCTCCAGGTAAACATAGCCGGGGAGGTATCCAAGTCCGGCTTATCAATTGACGAAGCCGCCGTTGTGGTGCCCGAGATACAGAAAATGCCCATGTTGAAAGTTGAGGGTCTTATGACTATAGCTCCTATCACCCGTGATATTGAAGCTGTAAGGCCGATATTCTCCAGGTTGAGTAAACTCAAGGAATCTCTGGGACTACGCGAGCTTTCTATGGGTATGACCGATGATTATGCGGTTGCCATTGAAGAGGGCTCAACTATGGTGCGTATCGGGAGAGCCATATTCGGCGAAAGGAGAATTTGATGAAAATTACTATTATTGGCGGCGGCAATATGGGCGAGGCGATATTGAAGAGCCTTCTGAGAAAAAAGCTGGCAACCAGGCAGGAAATTTCCGTAGTTGAATTGTTGCCATCACGCCGTGAGTTATTGAAAAGAAAACACGGCATACACGTCGCGGATGATAGCCTGACGGTTGTAACAGAGACGCAAGTTGTGATCCTGGCAGTTAAACCAAAAGAATTGACCGGGCTGTTGGAACAAATATCCCCGCTATTAAAGAACCATCTGGTAATATCTATTGTTGCCGGATACAGCCTGGAAGCCATCCGGCGCAAACTGAAATATGAAAACGTGGTGAGAGCCATGCCCAATGCTCCCGCCCAGATTGGTAAGGGGATGACGGCTTGGACTTCGACCCCTTCCCTTTCCAAGGAGCATCACGATATAACCAGGGGAATATTATCGGCGCTGGGCGAAGAACACTACTTTAAAGATGAGGATTATATCGATATGGCCACGGCTGTGAGCGGTAGCGGGCCGGCCTATGTATATTTATTCATTGAGGCGCTGATAGACGCCGGAGTGCATATTGGCCTGCCAAGGAACGTAGCGGAAAAATTGGTGATTGAAACAATAATTGGCTCTGCTGAGGCTATGAAGAAACTATCGAGACACCCTGCAGAAATGAAAAATATAGTAACTTCACCCGGTGGTACCACTACCGAGGCATTATTGCAGCTTGAAAGCGGAGGACTGAGGCCTATGATAATCAATGCTGTTACTGCAGCTTATCAAAAAGCCAGGACAATTGGTGTTAAATAATGACTGATCCGGGTACAACTGTATAGTGGCAAATCACGGTTTCTTGCAGTAGATTACCGTGCTTTTGGGAAAACAATGATTCAATATCCTTTCCAACCACCCCGTATATTTATGATAGTTGTAGATATCCCAGACCAGGAACTTGTAGTATAAAGCAGGTATTTGAGCTTTCTCATTTTTCAACCCAAATAGTCCGCGCAGCCACCAGTAAATGGAATGCAGGGCGTGCTTATACCTGATCTGAAAGATGTCCAATTCCTGATCCTTGATGAGATTAAGGATTTCCTCGTGTTTATATATCCGGATATGCCCGCCAGGTGTATTGTGGTAGTCATCGGATATTTTCCAGCATATTGATTCGGCAAAACGCGACGGTACGCTGACAGCCAGGACACCGCCTGGCTTGAGCACACGTGTAAGCTCGCTAATCGCGCCGTGATCATCGGGTACATGCTCCAATACTTCCGAGCATATAACCTTATCAAATATCGCATCATCAAAGGGTAAGCTGGTTACGCTTCCTGTTACCAGGTGGTAGCATCCCACCGTCTCGCCCTTTTGGTCCATCTGATCGAGAACGTAGCGGGCGCTCTGCAAGCTGGTACCGTCCATGTCGTAGGCTACGGAAGTACCATTATTGCACTTGCATACCTGCCATATATGTCGGCCAAGTCCGCAGCCCGCGTCCAGAATGCATTCATGGCCGTTGATCTTCAACAGATCAAGGTCGATTGTCAGCATATAATGAATTAATAAAAATTAATAGTTATTTAGCTGTTGTGGGGAGTTTTACCCGGATTAAGCTTCTTCCACTTCTCCATCAACTGGTCCTTCGATTCCTTATGGGCCGGGTCTGCGACGCAGCAATCAACCGGGCAGACTTCGGCGCACTTGGGCTTATCAAACCAACCAACACACTCTGTGCATTTTACAGGATCAATCTGATAGATGGATTCTCCTTCTTTTATAGCTTCATTCTTGCACTCTGCCTCGCAGGCGCCGCAACTGATACAATCATCGGTAATTTTATATGCCATTTTGTACCTTCCCTCCGGATAAATATTTATTTATTCTGTCATTCAGACAGTATTATCGCAACAGCTTCTTCTTTACTGCTTCGCTGACATTAACGGGCATCATATCGTCCAGGTTCCCACCGAGTTTAATTATTTCCTTAAGCAGACTGGAGCTCAGGAATTGATACCTCAAATTGGCCATAAAACATACCAGTTCGACATCGGGGGCCAGCTTCTTATTCATCAGGGCCATCTCGAATTCACGTTCAAAGTCAGAGCTCGCCCGCAATCCTCTGACCATGACCTGCGCTCCGATTTTACGGGCAAATTCAACGGTAATACCGGAGTATGATGTTACCTCAACGTTCTTCATGCCTTTAGCCGCTTCACGAGCCAACTGAACTCTCTCCTCAACTGTAAAAAGCAGGTTTTTTTGTGGTATGTCGTATATTCCCAATACAACCTTGTTAAAAATGCCTGAGGCCCTTTTCAGTATATCGAGATGCCCGTTAGTAATAGGATCGAAGCTGCCTGGGTAGAAAGCGGTTGTCAAGATGCGACCTCCTTTTGATAAATAGAAATACCGGTATCTCCATATCGCTTTTCTTTAATCCTGGATAGTCCTTCGTAATCATCAGCCAGATTAGAGCGCGAAGCATGAGATACCAGGACAACTGAGTTATCGCTAATCAGGCTTGATTTGCTCAACGTTGTGATGATGGAACCGAGTGAAGTATCAGCATAAGGGGGGTCAAGAAAAATAACATCATATTTTTTTTCCAGAAATGCCATGGCTTTGGATACCGGGCAGCAATATACATGAGCATTTTCATTAAAACCTGTTTTTTTTAGATTCTGCTTGATGATCTGGCAGCATTTGTTGTTCTGATCGACGAAATCGATCCAACCGAATTCGCGACTGAGCGCTTCAATACCAAGCGCACCACTGCCTGCAAAGAGATCAAGCCCGCGTTGCCAGCCTGGAGCTATATTGGCAAGCATAGAGAAAATAGCCTCTCGAACCTTATCAGTCGTAGGCCGGATCTGTAAACCTGGCAGAGTCTTTATGATTTGCCCCTTGGCTGAGCCACCTGTAATACGCATTTTAGCTGATGCACCTTAGTAACATTACTGAAATAATAATAAAGCCATTTATTATAATACTCGATAGATCACGTTAGTCAAGCTATTCATATTTATTTTGACATCGTTTTCCGAGTTGTAATATACTAACCAACGGCTTTAAATCAAGGAGAGCGAAAAAATGCTCGCGCAGTACGGTTACGTCGGAATTTTTCTTATAATAGCGATTGGGTTTACTGTAACTATTCCTCTCCTTCCCATATTGTTAAAACTCATCGGTCTGATACCACAAAAGAAAAACCCGGTTAAAGAAAGCCAGTATGAATGTGGCATGCAAACAATCGGTAAAACCTGGGTCCAGTATAACTTTCGATACTATTACTTCGCCGTCCTCTTCGTATTGCTGGATATGCTCACAATATTCCTTTATCCGTGGGCGGTAAATATTAAAGAATTCGGATTTGGTGGGCTTGTTGCGGTTGGTATATTCCTGGTCATCTTGACGGTTGGCTATATATATGCCTGGCGCAAAGGAGCCCTGCAGTGGAAATAGTACGGCCTGAGATACAAACCCTAGATCAGGCGGATGCTGCTGAAGGCAAGCTGATCAATTCGTTCTTCGAGCAGTGCACCAGCCCTATACCTGATCCCGATAAGTGGCTGGATGAAGAGCTTCATAGAAATATTCTTTTAACTTCGGTTGACACTGTACTGGCATGGGCCCGTCAGCGGTCTATATTTCCACTAATGTTCGGTCTTGCCTGTTGTGCTTTTGAGATGATAGGCATGGCCGCTTCACGTTTTGATACTTCCCGTTTCGGCATGGATATATTTCGCTGGTCTCCCCGCCAAGCAGACCTTATGATCGTAGCAGGGACCCTCACCTGGAAAATGGCCCCGGCAGTAAGAATGGTATACGATCAGATGCCCGAGCCCAAGTGGGTAATAGCTATGGGTGCATGTGCTATCAGTGGTGGAACATTCAGAGAATCATATAGTGTGGTACCCGGCATCAACCGGATCATTCCCGTAGATGTATATGTACCAGGTTGTCCGCCCAGGCCTGAAGGCCTGATTTACGGTATCACGAAAATTCATGCCAAGATGAATAAAGGTACAATCGATAATCCTAATCTCTCTTTGAAGTAAATTTATAAAGGCAGGCTGAACCCGTGACGGTCATATTGAACGGCGATGAAATCGGAAAGAAAATAGAGGAAGCTTTCCCGGGTTCTGTATTACCTGGAGATAAGGGTTATCTTTTAATTGAGAGTAAGTATCTTGCCCAGGTGGCGGATTACCTCAAGAATACTTCCGGCCTGGAATTTGACTATTTCACTGTAATGACAGCGGTTGATTACGTCGAGTATTTCGAAATCTTATATAGATTGGTTTCTCTGAAAAATAATCACAGTCTTATTTTGAAAACACGTGTCTACGGCCGGGAGAATTGTAGTGTGCCCTCGGTTGTTAAAACCTGGAGAGCGGCAGACTACCAGGAACGTGAAATATTTGATTTGTTCGGTATTAAATTTGAAGGCCATCCTAATTTAAAACGATTGTTATTGTGGGAAGGCTTTAACGGTCATCCATTACGGCGGGATTACTTATAATATGTCCATTCAGACGGAACCCTTCGTTCTAAACATCGGTCCTCAACATCCCTCGACGCACGGGGTGTTCAGGTTGAGGGTTATTCTTGACGGTGAAGTTGTAGTTAACGTAGAGCCGATAATCGGCTATTTACACCGCGGCATCGAAAAACTCGCTGAGGGGCGAACATATACACAGAATATTCCATTTACAGACAGGCTTGACTATCTATCATCCATGACTAATAACCTGGCTTACTGCATAGCTGTTGAAAAATTGGCAGGTATTAAAGTTCCGGAAAAAGCCGAATACATCAGGATTCTCTGCTCCGAGATTATGCGCATTTCAAGTCATCTGATGGCCGTCGGGTTCTTCCTTAACGACCTCGGCGCCTTGATGACTCCTGTGCTTTATATGTGGCGCGAGAGGGAAAAAATAGTTGATTTATTTGAGATGATCAGTGGCCAAAGGCTTTTATATAACTATATGCGCATCGGCGGGGTCAGCCAGGACTTACCGGAAGAATTCATACCGGCAATTAAAAAATTTATTGCTGAAATGCCCAGATATGTCGATGAATATGATCAATTACTTGTGAAAAACGAAATTCTATTAGTCCGCAGCAAGGGAGTTGGAATCCTGCCGAAAGATACCGCTGTCAGCATCGGCGCAAGTGGCCCAGTACTGCGTGCCAGCGGTGTGAAATGGGATATTCGTAAAGCTGATCCATATTCAATATACGATAGGTTTGATTTCCAGGTGCCCACTGGAGAAGCAGGTGATTGTTACGACCGCTATTGGGTACGAATGCAGGAGATAAGGCAGAGCATCAAGATAATTGAGCAGGTCTTGAAACAATTTCCGGAAAAGGGACCTGTATGCACAACAGTGCCTCAATTCTTCCGACCTCCGAAAGGTGAGGCATACGGATATATTGAAGCACCCAAAGGGAATCTCGGTTTCTATGCAGTTAGTGACGGTTCTATTGCTCCATACCGGCTGCATATTTTCCCACCGACACTGATTAATATTACTGCCTTGAAAGATATGGCCGTAGGATGGAAAATAGCTGACTTGATTATTATTTTTGGAAGCCTGGACGTAGTACTTGGAGAGATAGATAGATAATGACTCTGCTTGATCAATTCCAGCTATGGTTAAAGAGCTTATGGCCTGATTGGGCAGCCTATCTGGTTCCAGCTCTGGTCGGTATCATTATCCTTATAGTATTTGTACTGGCCATAGTGTTGTTTTACATCTGGTATGAGCGACGGATGCTGGGAAGATTTCAAATTCGACTTGGGCCGAACAGGTGTGGTCCCGAGGGCATGTTCCAACCATTAGCGACCGGCCTGAAAATCCTGGTTAAGGAAGATATTATTCCTGCCAAGGCAGATAAGCTGTTACACTTCCTGGCGCCTATCATTATATTCATTCCCATTTTAATGATATTCGCGGTTGTACCGATAAGCCAGGGAGCCATACTTGCTGATTTAAACATAGGTATTATTTACGTAATTGCAATCAGTTCCATCGAGGTGATAGGCATTTTCATGGCTGGTTGGGCATCTCATAACAAGTATTCACTCA
>CAZABI010000054.1:0-6429 GCA_964483235.1 uncultured Dehalococcoidales bacterium
CCACAGATTGGACAGGTACCTTTTAGGGCAGGTCTGCCATTCTTCAGAGTTACTTTCTGGGCGTTCTTAATGTCGACCTTCTTCCTGTCCTTGAAACAATATGCCTGTGCCATATAACACCTCCTGAAGCTGCTCTATAGCTTTAAGGCTAATATAGCTAATACGAATAGCTATGTCAAGCTTCCGAGGTGATTTTCATGAAAAATAATGCCGGTGAAGCTAAGCGAAAACCTTTTCCGGATGCCATATACTGGTAACGTAAATGAACTTCATGATAGCTAAAAAACGCCCAGCCGAGGTATAAGCGCGGCAATAGGGGATGTCGTTCCGGCCTGTTACAGGGAGAGAAATATCCCGGCCGCTAATGATGTCCTGCGCCTGATCGTCGCTCAATATTACCCTGGGCCAACTCAGCACGGCGTAATCAGCCTGGTAGAGGATGTCGTCCAGACGGTTGTCACCGACAGCAGCTTCAATAGCTTCCAGAGTGACTGACTCTGCGAGGGAGAATGGGCCGTAGGAGGATCGTACCAGGTCTTTAAGGTAAGCTCCGCAGCCGAGGGACTGCCCGAGATCATGAGCCAGAGAGCGCATGTATGTGCCCTTCCCGCAGCGTACTACAAGCTGCAAATAGGGGAGATTGAACCTGGTTATCTCAAGGCTTTCGATAAACACAATTCGCGGCGCAGGCTTATTGGGATGGCCGGCTCTGGCCATCTCATAGTACGGCCTGCCTTTGATCTTTATGGCGCTAAAAGCCGGGGGTACCTGCACGATATTACCGCGGAAATTAACGAGTGCTTTTTCTATATCAGGCAACGTAATATGTGCAAAACTGCTACGTTCCAGCACCTTGCCTTCGGCATCGTAAGTATCGGTTGTAGTACCAAGCTCGATGCCGCAGATATATTCCTTGATACCACCCATGATAAATTCTATAACCCTGGTGGCCTGGCCGAGGCATACCGGTAATACACCGGTGGCAAACGGATCCAGAGTCCCGGAATGGCCGATGCGCTTGATGCCCGTCAGCCGACGCAGCCTGGTAATGATACTGAAAGACGTGCACCCGGCGGGCTTATTTACGTTTAGTATTCCGCTTACGCCCACCCGCCTCTTCCTTACTGTCAGATGCCGCCACGCGTTCAATCAGGTTAACCAGGTTGACGGCTCGCTCGATAGAATCATCAAAGAAGAATTCGAGCATAGGTGTTACCCTGATGTTGAGACGATGTGCCAGTTCCCTGCGCAGGAAGCCTGAGGCTGAGTTAAAACCTTTGAGGGTCTCATCACGATTGGCAGCATCGCCGATGGTGCTGATAAAGATCTTGGCGTTCCTGAGGTCTTTGGATATGTCAACCGCGGTTATGCTAATCAGGCCGCTCAGGCGGGGATCATTGACATGCTTGCGCAGCAGATCGCTGATTTCCATTTGTATCTGATGGTTCAATCGTTCTGTACGCCTTGTCATGCTAATCTCCGAATATGTTTAAAACTGGCCAGTCAAAGGATTGCAAGTTAGGGACGTGCCGGATCAGTCAACCCTTTCCAAGCGGAAGAATTGGAGTATATCACCTGCCTGGAAATCGTTGAAGCTTTCAAGCTTGATACCGCATTCAATCCCTGTGGTCACCTCCCTGACATCGTCTTTAAAGCGCCGCAGACCGCCCACGCGTGATTCGGCAATGACCTTACCCGCCCGTATAATTCGCGCCTGTGAGTCACGTGTAATTTTGCCTTCTTTGACCTGAGAGCCTGCGATCCTTCCTTTCTTTCCAGCCTCGAATACGGTCTTGACTTCAGCCTGGCCTATTACCACCTCGGCATATTCAGGCTCCAGCAAACCCTTGAGCGCTTTTTCTACGTCCTCGATAAGCTTGTAAATCACATTGTACTGGCGGATGCTTACGCCCTCCAATTCAGCCATGCGGCTGGCGCCCGGTTCCGGCCGGCTGTTGAAACCGATTATTACCGCCCTGGATGCCACTGCCAGCAGAATATCGCTCTCGGTAATACCACCGGTCCCCGTGTGAATGACTTTTACACGCATTTTTTCTTCGCTGAGGCGTTCCAGGGAATTCTTAATAGGTTCGATACTGCCGTGCACATCGGTCTTAAGAATGATATTGAGATCTTTAACCTCTCCGCTGCTGGCCTGGGCGGCGACCGAGGAAAGGCTGACGCCCCTGGAAGTAACCGCACTTACACCCATCTCCTTGTTTTTATCAGCCAGCATACGCGCTGCTTTTTCGTCGTTTACCACCTGGAATGTATCACCTGCCCCGGGAACGGCATTAAGTCCCAAGATTTCAGCAGGCATGGCAGGTTCCGCTTTGCGGATGTTCTTGCCAGCATAGTTGAACATGGCCTTGATCTTGCCCCAGGTTTCTCCTGTGACGACTGTATCGCTGGGCTTAAGCACTCCCTTCTGTACGAGCAGCGTGGCCAGAGGTCCACGGTTTTTATCCAGCTTGGCTTCTATCACAATTCCCTCAGCCGGGCAGTCTACTTCGGCCTTAAGTTCCAACATGTCAGCGACCAGGAGAAGGTTCTCCAGAAGGTCGTCAATACCCTGCTTTTTCTTGGCGGAAACAGGCACACAAATGACGTCGCCGCCCCACTCCTCTATCGTGACGCCGAGGTCGGCCAATTGTTGTTTAATCTTATCCGGGTTGGCGCCTGGCTTATCCATCTTGTTCATAGCAACCATTATGCTGACACCGGCTACCCGGGCATGATCCAGGGCTTCCACGGTCTGGGGCATTACACCATCGTCAGCGGCAACTACGAGCACAGCTATATCAGTTGCCCTAGCGCCGCGCGCACGCATAGCGGTGAAGGCTTCATGACCGGGCGTGTCGAGGAAGGTGATCTTGCGTCCTTTCATCTCCACCTGGTAGGCGCCGATATGCTGGGTAATGGCGCCGGCCTCGCCGGCTACGACGTTGGTCTGTCGAATAGCATCCAGCAGGCTAGTTTTCCCGTGATCAACGTGTCCCATGATGGTAATGACCGGCGGCCGCGGGTGTAGCTTACCTCCCTTGGCAGCTGTGGCTTGCCTGGCCTGGGCCGGAGCATGAAGCTTCTTAGCAGTGTAACCAAAATCGGCAGCTATGCGGGCGGCTACATCGTATTCCAGGGACTGGTTAATATTGGCCATAACCCCGTTGCGCATAAGCTGCTTGATTATCTCGATACCGCTCACGCCGACCTGGTCTGCCAGTCGCTTAACAGTTACGACAGGAGGTAGCCCAATCTGCGGCGAAGACGGCTGGGAATTTCCAGCCTTTTGATTGTTACCATTCTGGTCGCCAAGTGTCTCCTGCCTGTTATTCATTATGTTACTTCCTTTGAGGGCAAGCCTGTGCCAAATTCTAACAGCATACGCCGGTTTTCAGCAGATATCCTGGTGCGTAGGCCAAATTCGATGCGGTTACCTTTTAGTCCCATCTCCCAGCATTGGCGGTGAGGGCAAAGGTATACTCCCCGGCCAGGTTTTTTCCCTTTTGTGTCTACTTCTACTAACTCTGAGGCCAAGATGAGTCGTACCAGGTCTCTTTTATCCTTGACCTGGCGACAGGCCACGCATGAGCGCTGCGGTACATGCCGGCGGCGCAGCGCCTGACCTTTATGCTCATCCTTGGAAATCTTCATCCTCAATATAAGTTACTTTCTTATGTTTGGCTTTTTTAACTTTAGCGCCGCCTTCTTTACCCTCGACCTCTTTTTTGGTCTCATTCTTTTTCGATTTGCCTTTCCTACCCGCCAGTATTTCCTCAGCAAATCGTATCCTGGACGGCTGCGCGGCAACCGTAGCTTTCAGGGGCGCTAATATATCGATTCCAGCGGCGGCAGGCTGCTCTTCCGCAGCAGCTTGTTCTGCAACCGGCTCAGCGCCCTCTTCAATTTCATCGATCTCACCAGGTAAAACGACCTGCGCTTCGATTTCCTCGATTTCCGCTTCAGCCGCACTGGCTTTTTCCTTAGCTTCGGCTTCCTCAGCTTTATGCGCCGCTCTTTCGGCTTCTACCGCTGAAGCGCTTTTAATGTCGATTCTCCAGCCGGTCAGCTTGGCTGCCAACCTGACATTCTGACCTTCCTTACCTATGGCCAGGGAGAGGTGCTTGTCCGGAACCTTAACCAGGGCGGTGTTCTCAGCCTGGTTAAGCGTCACACCCTGTACCTGTGCCGGGCTTAACGCATTGGCTATAAAAATACGAGAGTCTTCCGACCACTGTACAACGTCTATTTTTTCGTTATTCAGCTCGTTTACGATGTTCTGAATCCTGATACCGCGCAACCCTACACAGCAGCCTACAGGATCGATCCCGGGTTGCCTAGTATGGACGGCTACCTTGCTACGATAACCCGCCTCGCGGGCGATGCCCCTTATCTCAACGGTGCCGGCGGCAATCTCGGGGATTTCGAGTATCAGCAGGTCGCGCAGCAGGTTATGATGCGCTCGTGAGGCGATTACCTGGGGGCCTTTAATAGTGCGCTCAACCTCCTTAATGTAGAGCTTCAAGCGCTGTCCCTGGCGGTAACGTTCGGTAGGCATCCTCTCGTTGACCGGTATAACCGCCTCGGTTTTGCCGATATCTACTAGTACGTATTCGGGCGTCACGCGCTGAACCATTCCGGTGATGATTTCACCTTCCCTGCCTGAGAATTCCTCATAAAGGATACCTCGCTCAGCGTCATGAAGCTTCTGTAGGATTACATGTTTAGCTACCTGGGCAGGTATACGGCCGGCATTGGGCGGCGGCTTATCGATGGACAGTACGTCCCCGATCTGGATATTTTTATCCAGTTTCCTGGCATCTTTGAGAGTGATCTCCCTGTAAATGTCCTCGGGAGTTTCAACAACTTGTTTTTTCAGATTGAGTTTGACTTCGCCTGTTAAGGGGTGGATCTTCACCGATATCTCTTCCCCGTGCGTGAAGGATTCCTTCCGGTAGGCTGAAACCATGGCTGACTCCAGCGCGGACAGGATAATCTCTTTGGGCAGGTTCTTTTCTGCCGCGAGTTGCATGAGGGCGTTCATGAACTCACTTTTTGCCATCTAAGCCTGTCTCCCTCAATATGCTTTTTTTATCAATAAAAAAGTGGGTACGAGTACCCACTTTTTGACAAGTATTGAATTCAATAAAATGTTACCACAACCAGATTTATAATGCAAGAAAATGAATATTGTCTACGACAACAGGCCAATATTGCTAATGTACTACAACTTATACTGAAGGTGGCGGTTTCATACTCAAATCTGCCAGCGCGCGTTGCAGGGAACCGTGCCTGATGGCATCAAGTATGACGTGACTGTGCCAATCGAATGTGATATCCGGTGATGCCAATATTGACTCATGGATACCATGTCTTTCTATGATCCTGAAGATGTGTTCTATCTGTGAATCAGTTAACATCCGGTAAAAATGATGAGCCCAGTAATCTATGGACAACTCGCGTTTTAACAGCTTATGCCACCCTTTCTGGTATTCCGCTAAACGCCTGGCTGACAGGTTGTTCTGCAATAGCGCATTATGCAGGGTAGTTGCCGCCACCTGCGCACAGAGAACGCCGAAATAAATTCCACCGCCAGTCGTAGGCTTCACCTGCCCGGCTGCATCTCCCAGGACAATCAACCTGTTACTATATGTCCTGTGAAGGGGCTTCAACGGCACAGAGCCGTAGTAGATAGTGTTATCTGATAAAGTTATCTTACCTTCAGCTGCCAGCTGTTCCAATACTCGTTCCATATGAGTCCTCGGGTTTCGCTGGCAGAGTAATCCCGCTTTTGCACAGCCGTTACCAATCGGTACCAGCCAGGCGAAGAAACCAGGAGCGATATGTGTCCCGGAATAAACTTCCACCTCCTCGATATCCCGGCAGGTGACCTCGGTTTGCGCACCCTGGGCGTAATGACGTATCAGCCCCAGGCCGGCTGCCTGGATTAAGGCTGGAGAGAAGCCACAGGCTATAACCGCAGCACGACTCTTCAGGCTTATTTTTCCCCGGCTACCGGATGACAGGATGTTTACCCCTGTGTCGGTGACTTTTATATTGTCAACCGGCGCAGAAAAAAAATATTTAGCCCCATCCATCTCCGCCCTGGTTACGAGATACCTGTCCAGTGCCGGCCTATTGAGAATGACGGCCTGGGCTTCATCTCTTGCTATCCTGATAGAGTTGCCCGAAGGCGAGAAAATCCGGGCTGAACGTGCCTGAAATTGAATTATCTCTTCGGGAGGCGCAAGCAGGGCCGCGCATTCGGTACTGACTATACCGGTACAGCACTTCTTACCGCCGGCCTGTTCTCTTCTCTCAAGCACGCATACGCTATGTCCCCGCCGTGTCAGTTCACCGGCGAGGAAGCTGCCCGCTACGCCTGCTCCGATTATGGCAATATCATAAAAATCTCTCATGGCACCTAAT
>CAZABI010000055.1:0-6324 GCA_964483235.1 uncultured Dehalococcoidales bacterium
ATAAAAAAAGCGGCCGGCTTTCGGAAAAAGAGATTGCACAGGCGCTGGCCGACCTTGAGAAAGAAGCAAAGGCTAAGCTGGGTAAAGGCCTGCAGGTTTCAGTGCGGTCATCCGCGCCGGTATCCATGCCGGGCATGATGGATACCGTTCTCAATATCAGCAGCCTTTCTGAGATGCGTGCGGCCATCCGGCGCATCTTTGATTCCTGGGATAACCTTCGCGCAATTGAATACCGGCGGCTTAATCAAATTTCCTCTGACCTAGGCACAGCAGCCGTCGTTCAGGCCATGGTCTTCGGAAATAAAGATGCCAAATCCGGAACAGGTGTTATCTTCAGCAGGAATCCAAGTACCGGGGAGAAGGGATTATTCGGTGAGTATATTGAGTGCGCGCAGGGTGAAGATATCGTTTCCGGATCTAAAACGCCTGTCCCTGTGTCACAGCTTAAATCTATCATGCCGGATGTTTACAAAGAGCTGGAGAAAAAAGTCAGCTTCCTGGAGAGCCATTTCCGTAACATGCAAGATATCGAATTCACAGTTGAATCAGGAAAATTATTTATCTTACAGACCCGGTCGGGAAAAAGGAGCGGGCAAGCCGCGGTTAAAATAGCTGTGGATATGATGCATGAGGGGCTTATTACCGTAGATGAGGCGATATTGCGTCTCAAGCCTGATGACCTGCGGGCACTTTTGCATAAACATATTAAAACAACTACCGCAGCTCATGAACCACTGACCAAAGGCCTGGCAGCGGCGCCGGGAGCCGTGAGCGGCCGGATAGTATTCACAGTTGACGAAGCGATGGTCGTATCTAAGAAAAGCATCCCATGTATTCTTGTAAGGCCTGAGACCAGCCCGGACGATATCCAGGGCATCGCTGCCGCTGACGGCGTATTAACGTCAAGGGGTGGCCTGACTTCCCACGCCGCCATTGTGACCAGGGCCATGGGCAAGCCATGCGTCTGCGGGGCTGAGGATATCGAGATAGTTCCCGAGAAGAAGCTCTTCACCTGTAAGGGGCAAACCATGCACCAGGGGGATACCATTACCATAGACGGTACTTCGGGACTGGTTTATATCGGCACCCTTCCTTTAGAGGAAGGGACGATGATTAAGGAGTTTGAGGAACTGCTCACCTGGCTGGACGGCGCCAAGCGGCTGGGGGTGAGGGCCAACGCGGATATGCCGGATATGATAGCCCAGGCCATCAGGCTGGGGGCTGAGGGCATCGGCCTGTGCCGGACGGAGAGGCAGTTCAACGGGCCGGAACGGCTTTCGGCCATACGGGAATACATCATGGCTGCGACGGCCGGCCAGCGGGCCACGGCATTGCAGCATCTTAGTAAGCTGCAAAAAGAGGATTTTATAACCCTGTTCAAGGAATTAAAGGGGCTGCCGATTATCATAAGGCTGCTTGATCTGCCGCTCCACGAGTTTCTGCCATCGGAAAAAGATACAGCTGACATTAAGATAAAAGAGCGTATAGCGGAGCTTAAGGAGATTAACCCGATGCTCGGACATAGAGGTGTGCGGGTCGCGGTCACCAATCCTGAGATATACAGAATGCAGGTTGAAGCTATTGAGGCCGCCATGCAGGAAGTCCCGGCTGATGTTTCCATCATGATTCCGCAGGTCATAACATCACAGGAATTGATTATGATTAGAAAGAACTGCACTCAGGGCTCCGCCTTCAAGGTGGGTACAATGATGGAAACGGTGCGCGCCTGCATGAGGGCGGGACGGCTGGCAGAAGTGGCCGACTTCCTTTCCTTCGGTACCAATGATCTTACCCAGGCCGTATACTCCTTCAGCCGCGAGGATGCCGAGAAAAAATTCCTCTCCACTTATCTTGAGATTGGCATTCTTGAAAATAATCCTTTCGAGATCATCGATATTAAAGGCGTGGGCCGTCTCATGGAAACCGCCATCTTCTGGGCACGCCGGGCCAAGAAGGATATCCAGGTTGGAGTCTGCGGGGAGCAGGCCGGAGAACCACACTCAATAACCTTCTTTCACGCCATTAATGTTGACTATGTAAGCTGCAGCCCCTTCAGGGTGCCCATCGCCAAGCTGATTGCCGCGCAGGCTGCCATTCAGCAGAAAGATCAGGCGGAAACTAAAGTGTGAATTTCGAGTGGCTGGTAGCTTGTAATGATGAGAAAAACAGCCTTGAACAGGGGCAACTGTGACACTAGGACCAAGGCCGTCATCGTTTTGTAGTGATTAAGAGATAGAATATTGTTTTCTACTGTCTCATATCGCGCATTTAAGGCTTAATGCTTTCTGTAATCTTGCCGGATTAGCACGCCATCTGAACGTTGTATAAGAAAACCAGTAAATAGAAGATCACACTTACCGGTGAATCCACCCTGGGGCAGGCATATAACTTTGCCCGCTAAATCATAAAGCGTGGTTGGCAAGGCAAGCTGACCGGACTTGATTTAACGGGATTTAACGATTATATTTTCCCGGTATCTGGATTATTTTTTCGATGGGTGAACTATGAAAGCTGCTGTATATTACGGCCCTCATGACATGCGATTTGAAGAGGTGAACGATCCGGAACCGGGCGACAGTGGCGTGGTGGTCAGGGTGAAAGCCTGTGGAATCTGCGGCTCAGACCTGCACTTTTACCAGCGGGGTGGTCCCAAGGTAAAACCGGGTACGATAATGGGGCATGAATTCAGCGGTGATGTTATTGCAGTCGGGCAAGCAGTGAAAGACATCAAAATCGGTGACAGGGTTGCCGGGGCCAGCCTGATGGTCTGCGGAAAATGCCCGTGGTGTAAATCGGGGCAAAATTACCTCTGCCGCGACATCCTTATGGGAGGGTTTGATTTCCATGGCGCCTATGCCGAATATGCCCCTGTTCCGCTGGCAATTGTGGGACAGACGGTATTTCAGCTTCCCGATAACCTCAGTTACGAAGCCGGTGCCTTAATGGAGCCGCTGGGAATTGGCATTTTCGCTGCCGAAAGGGCGAAGCCGGAAGTCACGGATACTGTTGTGATATTCGGCGCCGGCATGATCGGCCTGTCAGCGCTGGCAGCCTTCAAGTCGGCCGGGGTCTCCATGCTTATTGTGAGCGAATTGGCGCCCAAACGCCGCCAGGCTGCCATGGCTCTTGGCGCCGACACTGTTATCGATCCTGGCTCTGAGGACGTATTAGCGCGTATCATGCAGGAAACAGGAGGGGAAGGCGCGGACATTGCGGTTGAATGCACCGGGCTGCGCAAGCCCTTTCTGCAAGCCTTGAGAAGCCTGAGAATTGACGGCAAGCTGATGCAGGTAGGTGTATTTGATACAGCTTTCGAATTCAACCCGGTAACCATCACCACCAGGAATTTACGCGTCATCGGCTGCCTGGGCGGCGATTACCCCGCTTCCATGCTATCGCTGGGTTCGGGCCGGGTAAAAACCGACAGCTTCATTACACACTCTTTTCCGCTGAAAGATATTAATCAGGCCTTTGAAACACAGGCCAACACGGGTGAATCCATTAAAGTTATGCTTAAACCTTAGGTGGCGCAACCTCTAATAAAGACAGAGCATACGGGTAGACCTTTTCCATCAGCGGCGGATCAGATATAAAAAACATAAATTCAGGAGGCAGTTGACCATGTCAGACGAATTTAAGACTTTAACGGTAGAGCAGAGGGGAGCAATCGGGATAGTGACCATGAACCGCCCGGAGAAACTGAATGCCCTGTCCATGGACCTTATTAATGATTTACACGGTTTTTTCAGCCGTATGTGTACTGACTACACAACACGTGTGCTGATTTTGCGGGGCGCCGGGCGAGCTTTCTGCTCGGGCGCCGATTTAGAGCAGATGACGCAGGCCTTTTCGGAGGAAACAATGCGCACCATGGGCCCGATACAGTTACATTATCACGGTGTACAACAGGTATTAGGCGAAATCATACTGAAAATGCGTCATTGTCCTCAGCCCATCATCGGCGCAATACGCGGCCACGCTGTTGGCGGCGGTTTCAGCCTTGCGCTGGCCTGTGACGTCCGTATCGCCGCCCCATCGGTACGCATGAATGCCGGCTACATTCGCATCGGCCTTTCCGGCTGTGACATGGGGAGCTCTTATTTCCTTCCGCGTTTAATCGGTTTTTCCCGCGGGGCGGAATATTTGTATACCGGCCGGGTGATTGACGCTGCTGCTGCCGAGCAGCTCGGGCTGGTATCCAGGGTGGTACCTGATGATGCGCTTGAAACCGCGGCCATTGAGCTTGCGGAGGAGATGCTGCAAAATTCACCGTTCGGGCTGCGCATGACGAAAGAAGCCTATAACCTTAATGTTGACGCCCCCAGTCTGGAGAGCGCAATTAATATCGAAAACCGTAACCAGTCGCTGTTAGCCCTTACCGAGGACCACAGGGAAGGCGGCACAGCCATGTTCGAAAGAAGAAAAGCTAAGTATAAGGATAAATGATTGAAAGCAATCAGGGAATAATCTGTATCAAAGGCAGCACTCAGACCTTGCTCCACCAGCAATATGGTCAACCCCTTTCCATGTATCTCATTTAAACGTTCAAATAATTCATCTCGTAGCAGTGGTGAAAGTCACGTGGATGGTTCATCGGCCATGAGCATTTTGATATTATATAAATTGCGTTGCTATAATGAAGTGTAATGAAAAGTAGTTGGGGCGATCTTTTTTCATGTTATAACTGTGGCACACTGAATGTCACAGGAGAGAGGTCGTGCAGAAATTGCCGTGCATCCCTGTATTATAATTGCCCTTATTGCGGCGCATGGGTAGACAATACGATTTCAAATTGCCCGAACTGCCGTAACAAACTTAATTGGCCTGATGCAGGCGCCTTTACCGAAAACGCATATAGTACCCATGAATCCGCCTCCCCAGCCGTTATACTACTGGTATTAAGCATTGTTTTACTGCTCATTACTACTTTTAGCCTTACACTAAACAATTCAAATTCTGCCACAGCCTCATCAAATACCGGCGTAACAACGACTTCGCCGGCTCTTTCTACAGATAAGACACAAGCAGCAAATACATCACCGATTCAGTACACCTATCCCAATACTTCTACTGCTAATCCCGCTCCTGCCGTTATCTCCTCTCCTGCCCAGGATTTAACACAATACGAGACAACAATTATTATCCCGATGACATCGCCTTCAGCTACCGGCGCCGTCTCCAATGCTCCAACCCGCAGTGCCTATTTAGAGTCCGTCTATCCCGGCTGGGGACGCTGCAGCGGGGGTAGATGCAGCGGCATAACTCCGTAGTATCCCGCTATAAAAATCATCCAATTTCATCAACCTGTCCATCTGGCTATCCGCCACATGCTTTTTGAATACATCATAAAGCCCTGAAGCCCACTACGCATTGTAAAACGAAATTTTAAAGAAACGTTTTATTTTGGAAGCAAGAACTTTAATCTCCCCGTAATGAATGCGAAACTGCAGCATTTTGGGGTATACTCTCTGTCATTTCTCGAAATTGAATTACGGATGTCTTTCCAGTGTCCACGAGTATAAACCAAAAGTTTAAAAACGCTATAGATCAATGGGGAGGAGGCACAAGCCTCTTTTTCTGTTATACGCATCTCAGCCATGACATGACCACCGGGCTGTTGATAGCCTTGTTGCCGTTCATCCGGCAGGACCTGGACCTCAATTACTTTCAGGCGGGGCTGCTGGTTTCTGCATACGGCGTCACGTCGGGGTTTTCGCAGGTATTCGGAGGTTGGGTCAGCGACCGCATTCAGCGGCGCTGGGTCACCATAATGATTGGACTGTTGGGAGTCGGATTGAGCGGCTTTGCCGCCGGCCTGATGCCGTCCTACTGTACGCTGCTCATAGCCATGTTGGTCATGGGTATCTTTGCCGGCGCGTACCATCAGCCATCGGGCTACATATGATCGGAGGCAGCATAGGATTCGGTATCGGTCCGTTCATTGGCACGGCCATCGCGGCAACGCTGAACTGGCACATGGCTTTTCTGATACTATGCTTGCCTGCTCTGATCGCAGGACTATTGGTTGCGCTCTGGCTGAGGAAAATTGAGCCTGCGGTCTCAGTCAAACACAATCCAGCCATCGCGGGTGACCCGCAGCCCCGTACCGGTCCTGAAGCACCCACCCTCAGGCAGGTGCTCAAATCGGTAGCCCTGATCATTACCTTGGTTGTAGTTGTTACCTTTACCTCCGGTTCGCTGTTACCATTCGTTCCCCTCTATCTCGTCGATCAGCATGGCCTTACCAGCACGATGGCTGCAATCTGGACGAGCATAATCAGGGCAGCCGGTATACTGGGCAGCCTGATGGGTGGATGGCTTTCG
>CAZABI010000056.1:0-6234 GCA_964483235.1 uncultured Dehalococcoidales bacterium
ATTTTCGCCATTTTACACCTCGGCTTTTACTCATGGGCCGACGTTATCTTTGTGTTTTTTGTAGCTTTGTTTTTTGCCGCTATAGTAAAAAGAACAGGATCACTATTAGGAGCGATCCTGTCACATGGAGTAGCTAATGTAGTGTTGTTCCTGGTGGCGCCGTTTATCTTAGGTTAAAATTTCGGCAACTTTTAAAACAACAATGACGATGAACCCGATCAAAAGCGGTATGATTCCGACAACCAATGAACGCGCCAGCAGCTTCTGCCTGACCCCGGTGCCGGCCTGCAAAATCTCCCTGCCACCCAGGAAACCAATGAGCAATATAGATGCAAATATGCCAATGGCCAGAACAACGCTGGAGGCTGCAATGATGGTAATTGTACTTACTGTTACGGTTGTAACCACTTCACTGACACCAATAATTCATCAATACTATTCAAGCACGATAAGCTTATAATATGTAAGGTTCCTTGTCAAGTGCATTTACATAACAAAGGATAAACAACCAGGGATAATAAGGTGTGTATCTGTATAGTTCCCATGAATAATGATTTTAACCTGTACTCGGCTGCCATGGATGTTATTGCGCCCGAATATCAATGGATACTGATTACCATCAGTGTGCTCGTTGTTATTGCCGCCCTGGTGTTTGCCGGTTATATTATTATCAGAAATGATAAACAGCGCATGATGGGAGGCCATCCACGCGCGGAAGACGAAGAATCCAGTTTGGATAATATCAACGACCTTAAGAAGAAGATAGCCGCGATGCGACCTGAAAAAGATGCTGTTACTGAAAATACAATACATTTGAACACCATGGCCACGATCCCTTTACTGATCAGTGAATTAAGGGTAGCACCGGGCGAAGCAGGGCTCGGAGAAAAAGTAACGATCTCATTCAGAGCGACTAATCTGGATAAATCCTGCAGTCATTACGATATCATTTTGAAAATTGATAACCGGGTGTTTGCTACGAAGGAAGTAAGTATAGCACGAGGATCCACTCTACCGGTGAATTACGCTATCTATTCAACTGTGCCAGGTGAACACCGGGTCGATGTAAATGATGTTGTCAGCAAGTTCGTAATTATCTAATGAGAATAGATAACCGCATAATACTAATTCTAATCGTGGCCTTTACCCTGCTCCTGTTTCCGGTCGCGGCTTTCACCTCCGGAATATTTCGTATAGTAATAAGCTTTTTATTTGTTATTTTCTTCCCGGGATATACATTACTCTCAGCTCTATTTCCTAAACAGGGTGTCCTGAGCACTATTGAGCGCATCGCTCTAAGCTTTGGTATCAGTATCGCCGTGGTACCGCTCATCGGCTTTATCTTGAATTTTACCGCGTGGGGTATAAGGCTGATGCCAATCATGATCTCCGTAGCCGTTTTTATATTGATATGCTTGGCCGTTGGTATTATCAGGCAGCAGATATTACCTGATCAGCAGCGCTTCACTATCGTGCTTAAGATAGATTGGGCCGGTTGGAAAACGATGAGCCGGTTAACAAAAAGTTTATTTATTGCGGGCTTAATTGGAGTGATGGTGATAGCAGGATTGGCAATTTATTCTGCCGCGTGGCTGCCGCAGAGCCAGCGCCCGCCCGAATTCTATATTTTAAACGCGGAAGGGAAGGCTGATGATTATGCTTTCCGGGTTAAAGCGGGTAATCAGGTTGGTATCACCATTGTGGTGGTTAACAACGAAACTACTCCAGCAAATTACCGGGTGAGGATTATGGCAGCAGGGGCTTTGATTGATGAAGTATTCCTGAATAATGTGCCCCCGGGAGGTAAAAGTGCGCAGATAGTCAGCTTTTATCCCGGGTCAGAAGCACAATTGCAGAAGATTGAGTTTTACCTGTATAAAGAGGGCGAAAAGGAAGCTTATTTTAAGGAACCGCTATACCTGTACGTTGATGTGGTCAAATAGTTACCAACCTGTACGTTCTTGCGGGCGCAGCTAAAGCTACGCCCCTGCGTTAGGGTTTTCCGGCATTCTCTTTGAATGGGATGTCGTCGAACCAGGCTGTACCTGAACAGCCAGACATCAGGCAGCATACTGTGCAGATAGTTGCCCCCGGCGGGGCGGTGACCGTACCCTGATAATAAGTCCAGCCATTGGTACCTTTCAGATAGGGCATAAACTCAGTTGCACTAATCCAGTTATAGCCAGGTCCTTGCCAGCCAGGCATGATCATCGCTCCGCCCCGGCCTTTTATATCCTCGGTTTTTATCCAGCCTCCGACAACATATGATTTTCCTTCCTGGACTGATATATTTTGAAACCAATTTGCAAGAGGCCAGAGTGTATAGGGTTCGGTTTCATACATTTGGATGCCCATACAATAGCCGCTGCTTCTACCTGGTTCAGGAAACATAAAAGTTGGCTTACAATTTTCTGTCCACTGCGACCAGTAAGCAGGCGGATTTCCGTAAACGGCCTCGAAGCCGGCATTCTGTAATTCGTTTTCTCCGGCAAAGGTAGCAGATATATCTGGATTTGTTACAAATACCCGGTTCCTTACTTCAATCAAATCACGGTTATTGCACTGCAACTGATTATAGACAAAGGATATCTTATTGTCCCTTAAAAAGATCGAGTCCTGGCACCCGCTCTTTAGAAAACTGTATATACTATCATCAACCGGTTCCTGATTGACCCAGATCCTGTGCAGGACTGTTTTACCGGTGATGGCAGCAAAGGCCGTGGCTTTCCAGGGGTCCACCAGGGCCGTAGTGTATTCCGCACCGATATTATCTTTTATCCAGGTGAATGCCCGGAAGTCTTCATCATCAATCATATGATAAAAGACAGCGTTAAGACGTGTGGGGACGGCAATGACCAGGATTATGAGGGCTAATAATACACAGGCTATATTGCGGGCGTATCTGAAAAGATTTAACTTGTGTTCGTGTAAAAATTTAGCCGGTATCTGAAGCGTCCCGATCCAGAATAATCCCGCTCCCGCCAGTACACTCAGGATTAAAAGCATTGTTGTCAACCCGCGTTCATACACTGTTGATAATCCGTAATGGAACTGGATGAAAACAAGCATAATGATGAGCAGTAAAGCTAATCCAAGTACCAGGCCAAGGTTTTTCCTGCCCCCCCTTGTAATCAACACGATGGCTCCGACAAAGCTGACGGCAAGAGGCAGGAACCCGTATTTCCATAATAAGGCAGGTATTTCAACATACGGAGACATAAACTGCGGCGTTAGCAACTGCCCGGCGTTCTGCAAAAGTAGCTTGAATATCCAGGGGAAAGGCAATACGAAGGGTAGCAGCAAGGCCGCTATTACACCGATGCTATGCCGCGTATTGTCTTTTAGACTGATCAGCGCATAGGGCAGCAAGACGATGCACAGTATTATCGCAGTGGTGGCATGCGATAGCAGCAAAAAACAGGTAAATAGAAATATCAGCAAGTACGATGCCCAATTCTTTATATTGAAGGCCAGGAAGAGGGACAGCGGGATAAAGAGCAGAGCCAGAGCCATGGGCACCATAAAGGCAGGCCCGAGCAACCCGCCGGTGGTGGGGATCAGGCAGGTGAAAAAGGCGGCTTCCAGGCCGTAGCCTTCCCGGTTAGCCAGGATATAGACCGCAAGGACGGTGAACATGAAGATGATGGAAGGGAAATACCTGAACAGCTCTATCCAGGGGATGCCGCTGACCTGCTGGAACATAGCCCAGAAGATGTGAAAGCCAACCCAGAGGTTGCTGCCGACCCCTACCTCCCCCTGGCCGGTAAACGGATCGGGGAAGGTGATGGAGCCAGTCTGCGCCACGGTTTCCGCATAGGTCATGTGCATCCATTCATCACCGTGAAGGGGGTAGGCATAGCCGATGTGGGGAATGAACGCCATGTAAAAGGCCAGCAGGAGGATGAACGGAAGAAAAACCAAATTGCGCATTTACATTGACCGCCAAAAGGCTTGTGGGAACATTTTACCACCAGTGGTACACAATGCGCATGGAATAGAACGTTGAGGCATGTTTAATTAAAGGTAGATTAAGTGACATTGCACCGGTTGCCCAAATATGTTACATTTCTACTTCAGGGAGAATTACCATGGTTGATAATCATAAGAAAAGTAAATCCTGGCGCTTTATTTTCACCTTACTCTTTTCAGTTGCAATAATGGCTCTTGTTTTCTTTACATTACCCCCATATGCTCCATCTGGGGTATTAGGTGTTTACACTAGCGATGACAGCGCAACCGGATTGGGCACACCGATTCTGCCCAAGGGCACATGGTTCATGTATAACGAGTATACCGGAGATTCCGTTTCCTATGATATCCAGGCCGGTAACCCCAAAAATGGACTAAACATCGTCGGATCATACCAGGTTGCGAACAACGGTGATGGTACCTACACCGCCACCTATAATTTCAACCAGGGCGTCCAGGTGGATAGCGGACATCTGGCCATCAGTAGTTCTCCGAATTTCACTGCCAGTCCTGGTACGGACGCCAATGCAAGCTTCGGGGTGCCCTTCTCTGATCCATCCGGCACCGGTGCGTTCTACGTCTTCGCGCACTTTTCAATAGAGTACTAAGGGCTTGCAGCAAAACGGATAACGCTTAAGTTAAACTTGGAGCCGTATCACGGCACATACCGGTATCCGGCAATGCCGGTATGGCAGAGACAGTACCCTGCCCACCCAACAATCAGTCCCAAATAATGAAGCTATCCTTTGATATTATCCACTGGCCGATACCTTTTATGGCCTTCCAGCGCATCCAAACACCCAACCTCCTGGTAATACCTATTTTTCATATGGAAATTGCTGTATTTAAGGATACTTTCTATTTCGCGCTAACGTGAAAATTATTGACAGGCTTTTCGACGGTTGTTATAATCACAATAGAATATAGAAATAATGAAAGTTCATCGGAAGGGGTAGTGAATTAGTTATTTATTGTACTGCTAGCCGGGAAAGGCGGAGGTAAGACAATGTTAAAATTAAATTTTAAAAAATGGCCGGCCAGGGTTGTATTAGCGGTATTCTTCACTCTCATAATATTTGGGACGGTATTTTCAGTCGCTCCCATCTACGGCGTGAATATTACGCCGCATTCCACAACCGGATTTTCAAATACCGGGGGATGGTTTGGGCAACTGGTTCCCACCGTCCAAAATAACTACTCAGGCGGATAAAATCAAATATATCGCAGGATAACCGGGTATTAATAAATTTTGGGATTTACTTGAGTAAAGGTTTAGTCAATTCAAGTAGAATATCTGGTGGCATAGCTTCCAACTTTTCAACTGTTGTCCGGGAATTTCGATCATTATGAATTTGCAGGGCAGAGAGGTTTATCTATGCGCATACGGTTAGGGCTGATATTGATTGCCACCGTACTTTTCACCACTCTCTCCTGCGCATCACAATCGGCTGCGGACCAGATGTGGATGGGAGACGCTGCTATGAAACAGGGCAACTGGGACCAGGCCATTACGGCTTATCAAAAGGCCGTGGAAATCAACCCCTCCATGCCTGATATTAACCACAGGCTGGCGACTGCATATAATAATCGGGGCAAGGCCCTTGTCGACAATAAAGATTATAAGTCAGCCCTGGATGACCTGAATAAAGCGGTAAACCTCAATCCCCTGCTTGGGGAAGCATATAACAACCGCGCCTGGGCTTATAATGGCACGGGCGATTACCCTGCTGCCATAGCTGACTTGAACAAGGCATTGGAACTTAACTACGGTCCTGCGAACGTACAAAAAGGGCTGGCCATTGTATACAATAACCAGGGCAAGGCATTGGTCATTAGCCAGCTTTACGATGAAGCCATTCAGTCTCTTAACCAGGCTGTTTCACTCAATCCCAGTCTGGCCGACGCCTACAGCAACCGTGGCTGGGCATTGAATAGAATGCGCGATTGGGACCAGGCTATCACCGACCTGAACCGGGCCATACGCCTTGACCCAAAACTCGCCTTTGCCTACAACAACAGGGGCTGGGCTTATTATGAAAAGAACCTGTATGATTCCTCTTTGGCGGATCTTAATAAAGCTATTGATTTAGACCCAAAGATGCCTGAGGCTTATATGAACCGCGGTATCCTTTATATTCTTACCAATATGAGGGAGCAGGCGGTAGCCGATTTCAAGAAGGTCCTGGAGCTAACAACCGATCCGGAAGTTGTGAGGAATGCCAAGAAGAACATTACCATAGCTACGGAAAGCAGCGGTTACATTTT
>CAZABI010000057.1:0-2031 GCA_964483235.1 uncultured Dehalococcoidales bacterium
GGCGTTACCAGGGTTAATAGTCCTGAGGAGATGCTCGATGTCGCCGTCGGATTTTTAACGCAGCCGCTGCCGAAAGGCCGTAATGTAGCCATTATTACACCCGGCGGAAGCTACGGTGTTTTATGTGCAGAAGCCTGTGAAGAGGATGGACTTAACGTTGTTAAATTACCCGAGAAGACAATTAAGGAACTTGATGAGATCTTTCCTCCCAGATGGAGCCACGGCAACCCGGTGGATCCTGCAGGTGACAGGAACTTCATCGCTTATATGACAGCCCCGGCCAGGCTGCTCGAATTGAAAACTGTTGATTCATTGATTTTCATGGGATTTGGTGGATTTACGCTCTTTGGATCTCTCATATTGCAGCAGCGATCTGAGCAGGAAGCTAAGCTGAAGCCTGAAGCCCTGGCCATGCGGGACGCAGCTTTGAAGACAATTCTTCCTATCATTGAGGACATACGCTCGGACAACGTTTATAAGCGGGAAACAGCCATTAAAACGTTAATAAGCATGCTGGGATTAGTGCTGAGTATTCAAGATAAAATGGAAATTGATGACCTGACAACCATGATGATTGAGGCACGCCATTCCGGCAAAATTGATAACAGTTACCTGGATGAGTTAATGGACCTTGCCAGCGGCAAAGCCGTGGCCGAGGGAAGGAACCGGCTTGAGATTATCAATGACCTCCTGGTCAGGCTGCTGCGTGCCACGGTTGCCCAATGGATTGAAAGTTATGGGAAACCGGTGATAACGACTACTTTCACTGAGGAGCAGGTAAAGCTGGTGGGCAACCACTATGATTATACTTCGGGCAATCGTGCAGCCCGAGTACTGGTTAAATTAACCGAATACTACAACTATCTGAAACGTATTGGCGCAGATAAAAAGTAGTATCAATTTTATTGTGATTGAGCTATATTTATATAGACTAGTAAAAGAATGTGAGACGCGAAATGTCGAAATGCATTTCAGTAGCTATACTTATAACCTTAATAATCACCGGGCTGCTTAGCTTTGCGGATTTCGGCGTTGCCTACGCTATATCTCCACCGGGCACATTACCCGAAATCACAGATTTCAGGGTCAATCCGGTCAGCATCGAGGCGGGCGGCAATGCCGCACTGTATTGGGATGTAAAAGGCGCAAATTCCGTTAAAATTGACCATGACATAGGGGACGTTTCAAATTTAGGTATGCTCAACGTTTCTCCGCTTTACACTACCGCTTATAAAATCACGGCCACGAATGAAACGGGGATAAGGGAAAGATATATTACATTGTCAGTAGACCTTCCGAACGTAAGTGATGAAACGGTCAGCTGCGACCCTGTAACTGGAAGGAACTCACAGATAGATTTAAACTGGGAGGACTACTGCTATTCGAAACAATTCCAGGTTCAGATTGCCAGGGATCCGGGTTTTACATTGGTTGTCTACGATTCGGGTGTTATGGAACCGGCGGACACAACATCTCCAGCATTCTGGTATCCTCCTGGCATGCTTGAAGCAGGACACACTTATTATTGGAGGGTGCGCACAAGGCAGGCCACTACTGGTCAGTTTATATTAAGCCCCTGGTCCGATATCAGGCCTGTGACGGTCAGCCCCGGGTTTCCGGTACGTGCGGATTACTATGGAATACAGGCGTTAACGCCTGTTAACGGTTGCTATGGCTGCCCGGTAAAACCGGTTTCATTCAGCTGGAGCGGTTATCCTGGAACTACTAAATACCGGTTTGTTCTTGCCAGGGATTCGCAGCTTCAGAATATAATAGTTGAAGCCTTGACTACGACAACTTCCTATGCGCTGAGCAGTCCACTGGAATATAGCACCAGTTATTTTTGGCAAGTTCAGGCTGTGGAACCGATACCCAGCGATGAGAGTTCTACTTTCACCTTTTTTACTGAGACTGCCCCTAAGCCCACAACGCAGCAGTCACCAGTGTCTTCCGCTGAGCCGCCGGCCTGGGCCTGGGCTGTTATTGCCATCAGCGCAGCCCTTGTGATCTTAGTGCTTTTCTTCGTAGTAA
>CAZABI010000057.1:2131-6223 GCA_964483235.1 uncultured Dehalococcoidales bacterium
CTCTGGATTATTCTTATGGTCAAAGCGTATCAAGGAGAGAAATTTAAACTACCGATAACAGGTGATCTTGCCGAAAAATGGTCGGCATAAACCGTATTAGCAGCTGTGAAGTTATTAGTTTAGTCATGTTACTTTAGTACTACTATTACTATTGATCCTGACTAATGCATTTTACGTATTGACAGCTATACATACATATTCTATGCTTCTCTTCATATTGTTTAAGGAGGAGGTTCTATAGATGCAAGCCTATTGCATGAAGTGCCGAGCGAAAAAAGAAATGAAGAATGCCAAGGCCATTACGATGAAAAATGGCAAACCGGCATCGCAGGGTGTGTGCCCGAGTTGCGGCACAAAAATGTTTAAAATCGGCAAATCCTGATCAGATTTAATAGAGCAGAAGCTTGCTAAAAGGGCTGAAACGGCAGTTTCAGCCCTTTTAGTTTAGATGGTGGTTAGCCCATCCGCCTGATGCGTTTGCTGAATGCCAGCATTATTACAGCAAATATGGCTACAATCGAGCCTTCGATTAACAGTGCCGTAGGTGTTGAAACCGCCTCGGCCAGCGCTCCCATGGGTAGAGCCCCGATTGGCATAAGGCCGAAGGTAATCCAGAAAATGCTAGTTACCCTACCCAGCATATTATATGGTGTATTGTGGATTATCAACGTGTTATTCAGTGTAAAATATCCGGTGGCGCCCATACCGATAAAGAATAGAAGTATCAGTGTGAGCGCGAATGATTTAGAAAAGGCTATCAGGCACAGGCCTGTACTGAACAGCAGCACGAGAATCATCATCAACATGCCCTTACGTCGGAAGTTCTCCAGCGATCCGATCGCCAGGCTGCCTATCAAGGCTCCCAATCCGATCGTTGCCAGCATCCAGCCTAAACCCGTTTCCCCAACATTCAGTACTTTTCCCGCCAGCACAGGCATCATATAAATATAGGGCAGCCCGAATATGGTAGGGATAAACGCGATGATAAGTAAAAGCAAAATATTACGGTTACTCCGTATGAACTGGAATCCCTGGGCAATATCCGAGAATACGGTTGGTTTTTGCTCATTGGCTATGAACTGTATGGAAATAAAAAGCAACAGGACTGCTCCTATACCGTAATTCATGGTAATGATGCCATATGTCATGGCAGAACCTATTATGGCGAGCAGGATCCCTGCCAGTGACGGACCGGCAATGCGCATAATATTCAGGCTGGCCGATCCCAATGCAACCGCATTTAATAAATATCGCCTCTCCACAAGTTCAGGTATCAATGCCTGTCTCAGGGGTGCTATGAATGAAAAGATGATGCCCTGAAGGACTGCAGCAATGATAAAATACCACCACTGAATTGAACCGGTAGCTATCAATGCGGCTATGGTCAGGGCTATAACGGCTGCGCCGGATTGAAAAAGTATTAATGTGTTGCGTTTGTGAACGCGGTCGGCAACAGCGCCGCTGAAAACTGAAATGACCACTATGGGCACGCCCGAGGCCAGGCTGACGATCCCCAGAGCAAGCGCGGAGCCAGTCATCTGGAAAATCAGCCAGCCCCTGACCACCATATCCATTTGCATGCCGGCATAAGAAGCCAGGGTACTGATCCAGTACCATCGATAGTTCCTTACCTGCAGTGAAGAAAAGGTGGTATTTAACAAATCCTGCATAACAAATCTATAAGGGTGTATCTGAATTCATGGAATTATACTATAATGTTTTTCCAACCGGTTGCTACTTTAACTTATACAGGAGGCAGTATGAAAGAAATTGTTGAAGACTTGAAGGTGGAACAGGAATCATTAGATAAATTCGTATCCACGCTTACGGAAAAAGACTGGGATAGAATGACCCCGGCTGAAGGATGGACTATCAGGGATTCTATCTCTCATATTGCCTACATAGACGAAGTAGCCGTGGCAGCCGTTCATGGTGATAACTCACCTTTCGAACTGGCTTTTAAAATCGGCATGGCGTTCAATGAGGAAGGCCCTAAAAAAGGACGCAATATGAAGGTGAATGAGCTGTTGAAATGGTGGTGGGAAGCCAGAAATGTAATGTACGCCGAGTTGATAAAGCTCGATCCCAAGGCGCGTATTCCCTGGTTTGCGCTGCCTATGGGCGCCCGCGCCTTTGCAACGGCGCGGTTAATGGAGACCTGGGCGCACGGGCTTGACTGTTATGACGCAATGGGGATTTCGCCTCTGGATACCGATAGACTCCGTCATGTCGCATTTTTGGGTTACCAGGCGCGTCCCTATGCCTACACCGTCCATGAGTTGCCTGCGCCCGATAAACCTTTACGGTTAGAATTAGTCCTCCCATCAGGAAAAATGTGGACTCAGGGACCTGATGGCTCTGAAAATGTGATCAGGGGAAGCGCCGGAGATTTTTGCAGGGTGGCAGTCAGACGCCGGCACTGGCAGGACACTGCGCTTGAAATTAAAGGCGATGAGGCGTTGCGTTTTGTTGAAATAGCCCAAACTTTTGCCGGGCCTTCTGGTTCAGGGAGAAAGCCCAGTCAGACAACTTAGGCTAACGGCAGGCAGTGGTGATCATGTGATTTTGAGATTTATAAATCGAGTTATTATAAACAGCTATTACTCGTTGCGATATTTTATCCCAGCTGTAATCGTTAATAAGTGAGCTTAGTTGTTCTCTGGTATCACTATTAAAGCGTTCATTCCCAAGCATATAGTTGATTTCATCAGACAGGCTATCTTCAGCAATAGTGGGAACCACGCGGCATAAATCGCAATTGCCAACAATCTTTTTAATTCCTCCGACATCCGTGGACAGTACGGGTGTACCACAGGCCAGGGATTCGAGGGCAACAAGGCTAAAGCTTTCATAATAAGACGGGATGATACAGAGGTCGGCAGAGTTGTAATAGAGCACCATTTCTTTATATGGAACAGGGCCGACAAAATGTATATTCCCTTTCGATTGAGATGGATTCATGCTACGCAACGAACTTCTATTCTTATTACTCTCACCCCCGATTATTACCAGTTGAAAATCCTGGCGATTTAACTTCTGGACCGCGGCCAGCAGCCGGTCGAGTCCTTTAATCGGGTCTGACCTGCCGACAAAAAGCCCGATTTTAGGTGTTTCTAGACCGCAAAGCCGGCGCGCAACCTGCTGATCCATAGGTCCGAAAGTACAAATATTTACACCGCAGGGTACAGAGCAGACCTTATCAGGTGAAGTCTCATAGGTTGTAATAAGTTCTGTAATCTCACGTTCGGTAGTGGCGATAATTGCATCACTGGCGGCAGCGATGGCTGATTCGCTCTGTAAACGTAAGCCTGGCTCAACTTCCCCCAATCCCGCTTTATTTTTTAAGGCACCGAGTGTGTGGAACATGGCCACGTGCGGTATTTTCCATAAACCGACGAGCTTGATACCGACCAGGCCGGATAGCCAGTAATGACTGTGGATAAGATCATAACTGCTGCCCGATGAAATTATCAGAGCAGCAACTTGGTTTATCCAGGGGTCAAGATACTCTGCTGAGAGACGTTCCGGATGACCGGATTCGATATGAATTAGCCGTACTCCAGCGACAACCCTTAATTCACGTGTATGTTCCTCATCGCCATGAGTACAAGTAAATATATCGACGGAGTGGCCATGTGAGGCCAGTTCCTGTGCCAGTTCTCTAATATAAATGCTCATGCCGCCATTGTAACGGCTGCCCGGCTTACACAATGGGCAGCTGTGCAAGCTCAACATGGCAATCTTTAAACTACGATTCAAATCCTTTTCCACAATAGTAGTTAGTATTTAATTATACATCGGTAAATCGGTTGCTCTTTACCGCCAAGATGATACTTGTATTTTTCCGGACCTTTGAGAAAGTCGAAACGCCGCTTGCCTTTTTCGATGCTGTCCTTAATACAATAATATTTGGATAATAAGCCGACACTCAACCAGCGGTAATTCGGGTCGTAGCCGCTATTATACAGGTATACCTCGCCTCGATGGTCGAAGCACAAAGTTATTGCGACCGGCTGCGAGTTTAACTCCAGCAATCCCAAACGTAGCATTCCTTCGCTTGCGGAAATTTCAAACAGAGATTGAAAAAACCGT
>CAZABI010000058.1:0-6083 GCA_964483235.1 uncultured Dehalococcoidales bacterium
CGATTATCGGCGACCGGGTGGCCGCCGGGATGGCTCGGGCAAGAGCAGAGGGTAAACCTATCGGTCGCAAACTGTTGGATGTTAGCGTTATCAGCCTTTATGACGCACTACGGGATAGCGCTACGGTTGGGGCCGCGGCCAAGGAGCTGGGTTGCAGTCGGGCATACATTTATGCGGAGCTGGCGAAGTTTGGGACAACTCCTAAGGATGTCATTGAGGGTAGGTGGAAACCGCCAGCCAGGCCGCGGAAAAGTCAGTCGGCTAAACTAAAAACAAGCCAAAAACTGAGGTAGGTTTTATAACAGGGATGATTTAGGGGTTACCTAGAACGTCAGAAAGGAAATCTTTTATAACAGTGCGGCTTTCCCTGAGGTCCCTGATAGGTACATTGAGTTTGTGGTAGAAAAGGAATCTGGCTAGCAAACCACTAAGCTAGGGGACTCTGAGCTATCAGTGACTTTAGTGACTGGTTGTTCTGTAGAGTTATGGAAACTCTGGTAGATTATTAGGGAAAAGATTTTTCCTTTTACTTGTGTAACTTTTTGGCTTATTGTTCATTCTTACTAAGAACGATTCTGGTTAAACTCATCCAGCATTTCTTCTCTTCTCTATTTACAAAACTTTCTTCATTCCAGTTTTTTTACCCGTGACATATTTTGCACTTAAATTGGTTAATATCCTATTTTTATTTGTGAGCTCTAGTCTAAGGTCATCCCAATTCAACGAAAGCCTAACTTGCTCTTTATCTTCTCCCCCCTCCTCAAAAGCCGTTAAAATTACATAATTAGCTTGCTTATCAATCTCATCCCTGTACCTATTGATGCATTCCTCTATTAATCCACGTGCTTCATTTAACTTCTCTAATATCATAGTCCTAATACTAGCTTGTATTTCACTCAAGCATTCTACATATTTACGAGTCATCTGCTTAAGGTCTACCGTATCGTCTAGCTCCTTAATAACACTTTTCTTAAACTTAGGGTTTTCTTGAAGTCTTCCCTTTTCAACTCCAAATTCTATTGTACTAGGAAACTCCATATTTGCCTGGTGCATGTTTTCCACCCAACCACTTAATACTACTTGATAAACAGGGAAACCAAAATGCTGGACATGATTTCTTAATTGTTCCATAAAGCGATACTCTAGGTGCTTATCGTGTTTCTCAGTAAACAAAGCCTCTAATTTGCTTGCCTCCTCAGAGCTACTTCCAACAATATCTCTCACACGTTGCTTTACTTGATCCCTATATAAAAGTGATGTAGTTAGAAGATTTATTATTCTTTTATTAAGTCTTGCATGGTATTGTCTAAACTCATTTGGTGCATACAACATATACTCTGTAGCCAGACCCAAAATTTCCTTCTCAAAATCCTCGTAATTCGATACCAGCACTTCATATTGCTGTTCGATATCAAGTCCAGCAGACAAAATATGCGTAGCTTCTTTTAATGCAATGAATTCACTCCTTGTAATAGTTATCGTGGCATCGCCACGTACCGCCCTTTTCGTTACTAAATATTTCATTTTGCCACTTATCTCTATACCCTAAAACATACCCTAGCCTTAATCACCTATCCTTTTAACCTTATATTCGATAGTGCTTCTTGCCGAAAATATCATACTTAATCTTACTATTCTAACCACTCCTAAAATTCAAGCAGATTTTAAAATATCTACCGTTTTTCTCACAACCCACTAAATCACTTTTATCAACTCTGCAGGGTAATTTTTCACTAAAACCAATACTACTTATCATTAATAACTCTGACTGTATATTCATGATGCATATTGTCCTCACCCTTACCAGACATCTCAGCAGAAATAAATCTATGGTCTATCTTTAATACCTGATAATTCTTTTTCTCACCCCCACTTCCTAATGCAATAGTATCAAACACTTGTAATTTCATGATAGAATTTACTTTAGCCTTATCTAGAACTTCATCATCCAGAGCTTTAACTGGGCTTCCGTCTTCATATAAGAATTCGATTGTTAATGCCATAATTACCCCTCCATATTATTTTTTCCAGGCAATACTCAATATTATTAAAAAATGTCTGATAAAACAAGCTAACATATTTAACTATGCTTATTCGTAAAGCACTATGTGGTCGAACCTGATTGTACTCTCCCAACAATCCCCCTTGTCAATATTATTGCTGTGGAATGTAGATATGAAAAGGTGCGCTCAATTTCACGCCTGAAGTCTAGGCATGAAAATTCCGATGGGAAAAAGGACCTTTATACTGCACATTCTGACGAAATGTTTAGCGGAGTAGTATTCCACTCCTACTAGACCGGAGAGAGGCAGATTACAACACAACCTTTTCAGTTTCCGAGGCCACTCTTCAGGATGGATTTAATTATATAGATGGGCTATAATCACGTTAAAGAACAACAATTTTAAGCTGTGTTAAATAGGGTCGGTAAAATATGGTCTTGGATATTAATGCATATATAAAAGAATTCACATATCACGAACACCGCGATCTGTTTAATTTCGACAGTAATGTCGGTAAGACACGTGTGGAAGAAGAATTGATAGACGGTGTGTATATTAACAAATATATAAATGAATTCTGGACGTCCAGGCAAAGACAGGCCTCAGCATTGCATGAAATAGCCTACCGGGCTTGTTTCAAACCCCAGCTTCCCAGGTTTTTTGTTAATCTGTTAACGCATAAAGGGGATGTAGTTTATGACCCATTTGTAGGTAGGGGGACCACTGTCATCGAAGCTGCCTTAATGGGAAGACTAGTCGTGGCAAATGATGTGAATCCTCTGAGTATTATATTAACACGGCCTCGACTCTACGTTCCTAAGACTAATGAACTTACGGATAGATTAGACAAAATACAAATTGATAGAGATGCTAAAGCAGAAATTGATTTATCTATGTTTTATGATAGCCAGACAGAAGCTGAGATATGTTCCTTGAAAGGGTATCTGAAACTTAAAGAAGAATCTGGTGAAGAGGATTGTCTAGACTCTTGGATTAGAATGGTAGCTACAAACAGATTGACAGGACACTCGAAAGGGTTCTTTTCAGTATATACATTGCCCCCAAACCAAGCCGTCTCTCCGGAAAGTCAGATAAAGATAAATGAAAAGAGAAATCAAAAACCAGATTATAGAAACATAAAAGAGTTGATATTGAAAAAAAGTAAACAGCTAAAATCCGGCTTGTCAGATATACAGGTAAAAGATTTAAAGGAAATTGGGGACAAAGCAATATTTTTGAATATAGATTCAAGGAAAACTAATGAGATTCCGGCAGAAATCGTGCAACTGACAGTTACGTCACCTCCTTTTCTTAATATAGTTCAATACGCACAGGATAATTGGTTAAGGTGCTGGTTTAACGGAATAGATGCTAATGAAGTGTCGAATAAGATAACAATGGCAAAGACGACAAAAGAATGGTCCGATTTTATCGGCGAAGTTTTTAACGAATTGTATAGGATAACAAAGAAAGACGGGTGGGTAGCATTTGAAGTAGGAGAGGTTCAAAACGGCAAAATAAACCTAGATGAATACGTTGTTCCGCTAGGATTGAAAGCTGGATTTAGCTTCGAAGGGATAATAATAAACGAGCAAGATTTTACAAAAACCTCAAACATATGGGGAGTTGGTAATAATAAACGGGGAACTAATACGAACAGGATAGTGCTTTTTCAAAAAACGCATGATTTTTAGCAAATAATAGTAGGAAAATCATTCAGAGAACAATAATAAATGACGAATAATAAAAATAACTATACTGAACAACTAGAGCATGTTATAAAACAAATGCTCAAGCCTCTTAAAGATATACCTCTTAATTTGGTAATAGAGGCTTTATGCGATAAAAAGATAATACCGTTTGACAGATCGAATCCCGAAGACCAACAAATGCTTGAGAAATTAAAAAGGGTATGTGTAACAGCTGGCGCAGAAGTAAACAAGAAAGGAATTATTCGTTCTAGGCCAAACGAAGTAGGAAATGATATTGAACCTTTTGTTAAGGGTGCATTGAAGTTAGTAGGGTATCAAGCATATACACCTAGAACGATAACAGGCAAAAGTAAAGCAACTGGCTATCCGGATATTGAATTTATTGACGAATTCGGAAGGGCAAATTACCTTGAGTGTAAGACGTATAACATAGAGAATATTTCAACCACTCAAAGGTCATTCTATTTGTCGCCCTCTGAAGAATTCAAAATTACCAAAGATGCGCATCACCTTATTGTTTCCTTTGAAATATTTGTTGCCGGTACTAGCGGAAGGAATAATATTTTCAATTGTAAGAGTTGGAAGATAATCTCAATAGAGAATTTATTAGTTGACGTTAAGTACGAGTTTAATTCTGACAATAGGCGGTTGTATTCAGAGGATTTGATATTGGCTGAAGGGACTCTATAGGATGAGATTATCAATTAGGCAGGGTAGAATTATATTCTTTGCCGGGTTCGCTCAGCTGCCTGTCTTAATTGTCTGATGTTACTATGTATTTGTGTACGAGTAACTGTCCCCTCAAGATTAGTTAATTCCTGAATCACCCTATTTATCAGTTGCCTTGATACTTCCCTTATTTCATTCTGATTGCAGGGAATGAATACTCCCCCTTGAGGACCTGGATAAACCAAAGTTGCTACTATTCCGAGACGCTTGAGTTCTGTTAAAACACTATTTTGGAAGCCCTCTCTTGAAAAATGGTATCCTTGTTGAGTTAAGCCTTGAAGTATTGATTCAATGCCTATCCTGTTATTGATACCACAATGCCCATGCTGTAGAAGGAACCCGATAGTAGCGGAGTGAGCAACGTAATCAGGATTACCCCTATTGTTAACAATAAATTGATTTGCTCTTTGAACCCAAGGGCTATTTGAACAGTTCTGACAGTCGCCTCCATTCACTTCATCACCTCTTATATAAGGCCATAGAAACTGATACCAGAGAACTGTTATAATTTTAACACAGTTTAGTGTATAGGAGGAGGACATGGCAACAAGGATAATAATATCCTTAACTGATAATGAGGTTAATCTACTAGGGAAAGAACTGCAAGGAACAGGTGGTTTTCAATCTCTTATAGTAAGCCTGCAGACAAAGCTCCAGGGGAATGACCTGGAGTTGGGCTTCGCTGATGTAGAGAGGATAGCTCGCTATGTAAAACAATACGGTAGAGGTGGTTTTCAGGGTCGGCTTGATGGCGTTTTAACTGAAATTGAAAATTTAGTGGACGCTCTAAGAGATATGATATAGTTGTAAGTCTCTTATACAATTGCTTAGAAGGTGCAATCCTGCCCCCAGCGACGATAATAGCTCCAAAACATTTGTTGAACATTCCTGACTATTGTGCAATCTAGCTACCGTCCAACAAAAAGTCAGAAGGTAAAATTTCAAGATAATAGCACGTTTATCACTCCCCCGTAGCCTGGGGACGAAAATGAAAAAACAAAAGAAAAGCCTCCCGGATGGGAGGCTTTAGTCAACAGCGGGGACAAGATAAGTGAGGGGAGACTAGATGTGTCCATCACGAGGGACCTCGAGGCTGACGCCTAAGCTACTACTGCCTATTGCCCATTGGAGGGTTTCGTTTCCACGCCTACTCTGTCAAATAACTGCTTGACGTCAGCGAAATTCTCTATAGAGAACAGTGGCACGGCGGTGGCTACTATTTTAGCAATTCTATCCTGGTCGTCGGGTTTGATTAGTTCACGGATTTGCCCTAGGCGAAATGGCTGGGTGCCCCAATCCGTTAGGCTCCACCACAAGTCCCATTCGCTACACTTTTCTTTTGGGTGTTTGGGGTCGAAATCATTGTAGTCGATTTGTCCAACGACGAGTAATGGTTCCTCGCGCTGTACCTTATTGTCGGGTCGAAAGAATATCACAGTGACGCCAATAACTGGAACGTTTGTCCTGTACCAATATCTGTACACGCCGTCAGCCATCCACGATTCTGCCCTCACGTTATAAGTCAGTTCCCGGGTGGCGTATGAACCGAAGACGGAACCATAGTCTTGGAATAGACCGTCACAATCCAGCAGCAGTTGACTCACCTGGGAGTGCATCTTCCTTACGGCATCTAAGGCTT
>CAZABI010000059.1:0-6067 GCA_964483235.1 uncultured Dehalococcoidales bacterium
TATCGGCAAGAAGGAAAACCGCCTTGTGGTTACGGCACCTATGCCGGGATCACCTGCTGAGAAAGCCGGTATTAAAGCCGGCGACATCATCCTCAAGATAAACGGTGAATCGACTGAAAACCTGAGTACCACGGAAGCTGCCCTGAAGATTCAGGGCCCGGCTGGTACTACGGTAAAACTGACCATAGGTCGACTGGGCGAAACAGAGTTGATAGAAAAGGAAATCACGCGCGGCGAAATTAAGATACCTTCGATTACGTCAGAGATGCGTGGAGATATTGCTTACATTAAGATCCAGCAGTTCGTACAGTCGACTAATAACGATTTTGAAGCTGCACTGGCTGAGGCGAACGTTAAGGGCGCCAAGGGGATAATACTCGATCTGCGCAATAACCCGGGAGGCCTGTTAAACCAGGCCGTGGATATAGCCAGCCACTTCCTGTTGAGGGGGATTATAGTCAAGGTCGTGGACAGCGAGGGTAACGAGAGGCCATATATGGTTAAACCGGGTGGTATGGCCAAGGATATCCCCTTGATAGTGTTGGTAAATGAAGGCAGCGCCAGCGCCAGTGAGATCGTAGCTGGCGCTCTGCAGGGCAACGACCGGGCCAAGCTGGCCGGCGCCAAGACCTTCGGTAAAGGCAGTGTGCAGCTCATCCGTAATATGGATGATGGCTCCGCCCTACATGTCACTGTGGCCAAGTTCTACACGCCGACCGGTGAGCCGATTAACGACGTTGGCCTCACTCCCGATTTTCCTCTGACCCTCAAAGACGAAGAACTCGTTAAATGGGCGGAGGATTACCTGAATAAACAGATAACGGGTAATACTGCACCTGAAGTAGCATTGGTTAATTAAATATGGTTACATTTTTGCCATACTGGCAAAATAGCTGTGGAACCTGGTATCACCGGTAAGCTCCGGGTGGAAAGAGGTTACGAGCAGGTTCTGCTCACGTGCAGCAACTATCTCGCCATCCGCTAATTTAGCCAGGATTTGCACTCCCCGGCCGGCGCTTTCGATATAGGGCGCACGTATAAAGACTCCTGGAAAGGTCCCGCTATTAAATCCGATGACAGTGAGCGGACTTTCGAAGCTGTCCACCTGCCTGCCGAAGGCATTGCGCCTGACCGTGATATCCATCAGTCCCAGCGTTTCCATGTGCGAATCATCGGGATTAATGACGTTTTTAGCCAGGCAGATCAGCCCGGCGCAGGTACCCCAGATGGGTATCTTACTGCCGGCCAGTTTCTTCAAAGGTTTGATGAAGTCGAAGCTCTGCATTAGGTTCAGCATGGTTGTGCTCTCGCCGCCGGGGATAATTAGCCCGTCGATATCCTGAAGTTCAGCGGGGAGCCTTACCTCGCTCGGTTTTATGCCGAGGCTATCGAGCATCTGGACATGCTCGATGAAAGCTCCCTGTAAGGCGAGAATTCCGATTTTCATGTGTTCGGTAAAATAATAAATTGCGTGTTTAATTTGTTTGCGCCACTTACGCTGTTGTAAGTGGCGCAATTCATGTTTGAGTATTATATGCTATTTATTTTACAGGACGGGAAGGTATTTTTTAATCTCGTATTCGGTTACCTGGATACTGTATTTTTGCCATTCGACTTTCTTGTTCTTGATGAAGGCGGCGAACAGGTGGTCACCCAGTGCTTTCTTTACCAGTTGACTCTTCTCTGTGAGTGCGATGGCTTCCAGCAGGCTGGATGGTAGAGTCTTAATGCCGCGGCGTCTCCTTTGTTCCTCGGTGAACTCGTAGACATTCTCCTCCACTGGTGCAGGTGGCTCGAGGCCTTTCTCTATGCCATCCAACCCGGCGGCCAGCATTACACTAAAGACCAGGTAGGGATTGCAGGCAGGATCGGGTGATCTGTACTCGATACGCGTGGCAGTCTCACGGCCGGGCCTGTACTCCGGCACGCGTACCAGGTCGGAGCGGTTGCGTCTGGCCCAACTGATGTAAACCGGTGCTTCATAACCAGGCACAAGGCGCTTGTAAGAGTTCACCCACTGGCTTGTAACTGCCGTGATCTCCGCTGCATGTTTGAGAATCCCGGCGATATAGCTCCTGGCGGTCTCGGATAAATGCATGGAGTCGTTCTTGTCGAAAAAGGCGTTCCTCTCGCCCTTGAACAGGCTCTGATGAACATGCATGCCGCTGCCATTCTCTCCGAAGATGGGCTTGGGCATGAAAGTCGCATAGACACCGTTTTCCAGTGCCACCTGCTTGACAACCAGGCGATAGGTCATCACGTTGTCAGCCATGGTAAGCGCGTCCGTATAGCGCATGTCAATCTCATGCTGGCTGGGGGCTACCTCATGATGGGAGTACTCGACACCGATGCCCATCTCTTCCAGTGCCAGGACTGACTGTCTCCTGAGATCTACTGCCATATCCAGCGGAACCAGATCGAAGTAACCGCCGGAATCCAGTGTTTCAGTGCTGCTGTTGTTTTTAAAATAGAAGTATTCGAGCTCGGGACCAACATAAAAGGTATAGCCCAATTCAGCGGCGCGCTTGAGATTTTTCTTCAGGACATACCTTGGATCGCCCTCGAAAGGCTGGCCGCCCGGCATGTGGATATCACAGAACATGCGGCCTACCGACTGCTCCTTGGGACGCCAGGGCAGCAGGGTAAAGGTATCCGGGTCGGGCAATGCCACCATATCTGATTCGTCTATACGGGCGTAGCCCTCGATGGATGAACCGTCGAAGCCCATGCCCTGTTCCAGCGCTTGTTCCAGCTCCTCGATCGTGATGGAGAAGCTTTTAAGGAAACCCAGTATGTCGGTGAACCACAGGTTCACGAATTTAACGTCATGCTCCTTTGCCATCTTAAGTACATATTCAACTGCTTCTGATCTGTCTCGGTTAGGCATTTTGTCCTCCAATAAGTTTTTTATAAGTTTAGGGGAGAAATGTTACAAACATGTTAAATTATACAGTATTTGCACAAAATTTATACATTTTTGTAAAAAATATTAGCGTTCAAGCCTTTTCTACTTGGTGAGAACCGGTGTTCAGCGACTTGAGAAACACTCTTCCCCGGCATCGCTGGTCCTGACTCGTAAAGCGTTCTCTACCGGCAAAACGAAGATCATGCCATCGCCTTCCCTGCCGGTCTTGGCTGCGCGGCAGATGATTTCGATTGTCGGCTGGCACTCTTCATCCGATAGCACCAGTTCGATTTTGACCTTGGGGAGGAAGTCTACCCGGTATTCACCGGCGCGCCATTGCAGCGCAATACCCTTTTGCCTTCCGCGCCCGCTGACATTGGTTACTGTCATTCCGAGTATACCTTTGACTTCCAGTGCATCCTTGACTGCCTCCAGCTTTTCAGGACGAATAATAGCTTCTATTTTCTTCATTTTATATACCTCCATAAGCAGTTTCACCATGTTGTGAAATGTCGAGGCCAACCGCTTCTTCTTCGTCCTTTACCCGCAGGCCCATGGTGTGCTTCAGCACCTGCGCCAGGATCCACGAAGCAGCGAAAGCAAAGGCCATGGTAGCAACTATAGCAACTATTTGAATTACTAACTGCATCCAGTTGCCATCCAGCAGACCGGAGCCGGCGGAATTAACCGCGGTGGTGGCGAAGATACCCGTGGCCAATGCGCCCCAGGTTCCGCCCATACCGTGACAGGCGAAAACATCGAGTGATTCATCTAACTTGTTGCCCTTAGCTCTCCATACCATTACATAATATGAGATTATTGAAGCAATGAAGCCGATAGGTATGGCTGCCCACACCGGGACGAAGCCGGCGGCGGGGGTAATGGCGACCAGTCCGACTACCGCGCCGGTGGCGGCGCCGAGAGCGGAAGGTCTGCGACGGATCCAGCCCAGTATCATCCAGGTGAAGCCTGCGGATGCCGCCGCCGTGTTGGTAGCTATAAATGCACTGGAAGCCAGTCCCCCGGCGGTGAGGGCGCTGCCTGCATTGAAACCGAACCAGCCGAACCACAGCAAACTGGCGCCCAGGACTACATACGGTATATTATTGGGTTCCATGGTTTCTTTATCCGCAAATCCTTTGCGTGGTCCAAGGACCAGTGCAAGGGCCAGCGCAGAAATTCCGGCATTTACATGCACCACCGTGCCACCGGCAAAATCGAGTGCGCCAAGCTGGGCCAGCCAGCCTCCGCTGCCCCATACCCAGTGAGCTATGGGACAGTAAACCAGTGTGAACCAGAGGGCGGCGAATACCAGTAGAGAACTGAATTTAATCCGCTCTACCACTGCGCCCGTCCAGAGGGCGACCGTGATAATAGCGAAGGTGGCCTGGAAGGCCATAAAAGCGAGATGCGGTACGGTTATGGCGTAAACGGAAGAGGGGTCTTGCCCTACTCCGGCAAGTCCGAACCATTCAAGGTTGCCGATAATCCCGCTCAGGTCGGGTCCAAAGGCGATTGTGTAACCGTAGATGACCCAGAGTACGGAGACCAGGCACATGATAGCGAAGCTCATCATGATGGTGGAGAGTATGTTCTTCTTTCTCACCATGCCTCCGTAGAAGAAGGCCAGTGCGGGAGTCATTAAGAGTACGAGGGCTGTCGAAGTGAGCAGCCATGCGGTATCGCCTGAATTCATAACTTACCTCCTTGTTTTATTAAGGAGGTAAGTTTATAGGCGCGCTGTTTCCGGCTTGTTACGGGCGGGTTAAATTTATGTTACACAGGAGGACTTACGGATTGGATGTTCCGGGCTTGAATTTATAGCCGATATTTCGCACGGTTTCGATGAAGGAGTGAATGGGATCTTCGATCTTGGCGCGCAACCTGCGGATATGGACGTCCACAGTTCGATCACCGCCGAAATAATCATAGCCCCAAACTTCGTTCAAAAGGGCTTCCCGGGTAAAAACCTTGCCAGGATTGGTCGACAACAGTTTGAGCAACTCGTATTCTTTAAAGGTTAGTACCAGCAGGCGTCCGCTCAGGTGGGCTTCGCATTTGACCGGGTCGATGATCATATCTCCTACCTTGATGACCTTGTCCTCGTCAACTATGGTCGAGCGTGCAATCAGCCGTTTAAGGCGTGTGGCAAGCTCCTCAAGGTTCCAGGGCTTAATGATGAAATCGTCGATACCTGTCTCCGTTACGACCACGTGCAAGGTCGAAACCGAAATTAAAGCTATGAGCGGCAGGGGCCTGCGCAGCTTAAGGCGACTGAACCAGCGCCAGGTTGAATCACCCTGTTGTGAAACGGATGAGATATCGATAAGAACCGCATTGAATGACTGCCGGTTATCCTGCCCTATGACATCATCGGCATAGATGCAGGCCGTGCAGGAGAAACCCTGGCGGCTCAAGCCCGTCATCAGGTCTCGTACCCGGTCCATGTCGTTGGTGACTAAAAGGACGTTATACATTATATATATTGATTACAGTAACTCTTTGAAAGGACGCAGACGGTTTATTTCCATCATACCGCACATGGCCCTGTTTGTAACATCTAAGCCTGATTCAACGGCAGCCGCAGCCGGGTTCATGCCGCTAAACGTAATTAAGCCGACCTTCTCCGGGTTATAGGGTATTTCGCAAATCTTCTCGCCGGGCCTTGCCAGCATGGCCTGGTTCATCAGTCCCTGGTTCGCTAATCGCTGTAGTAGTTCCTCGGCTTTATTGACGGACAGCAAAGGTATCTCGTGATAGCCGGCCAGTATTATACCTGATCCCGTCGCAGTCGCATTCTTCACATCAGTCATTTTACCGGTAATCAGGATGTCCGATGGATCGATAGTGGAGCCGGAGAATTCGATGAGATCAACGAAGCGGTATGGTTGCCCGTCGCGTACCTGTAACAGTCCGCCAAAACGGGCATGGGCAGGGATACCGGATTTAAGCAGGCACCCGTTAAGCGCCACGCTGCAAACTGTGGCAAAGCCTACTTTACCCGGGGGAACAACGGTTTCACCCAGCTTATTACCCTCACCGGCTAGGGCTACGAGGTTGGAGGAGCAAAGCCTGGCAGTAAATACTCCCTCCATTATTTTCAGCGCTCTGGGGAAATCATTTTTATTAAACAGGGAGACATCAATAGGTATCCGGCCGATA
>CAZABI010000060.1:0-6054 GCA_964483235.1 uncultured Dehalococcoidales bacterium
TGTATTCCCTTTAGAAGTGTTACCGCACCCGGCGGGAAGAAAGAAGAGATTGTTATCGTGGGAACGACTGGAGACTTCGATAGCTACGTTGCCTGGGCTGATTTCTCACAAATCATCCCAAAATTCACGCAATTAAAAATGCTGCCGGTGCGTGGAGACGTGCACGTGGTTGCAGATCCGGAGTTCAATAAAAACAGGCTCATCTACGCTGCACAGCATAATCTCCCCGGCAGTGACGGCATAGTCTCGCGTTGGGCAATAGGCAAGAGCATAGATTGGGACCCGCTGGGGCCGATTAACAGGGCTTTTTACGGCGCTGATATGATCAGTAACGTATTTTACGGAGCCTGGAATTTCAACATGACCACGTTGAATAGCGGCGGCGGTGTGGATAGGACCCTTTATCCGAGAGAAAAGGTTCCCCCACCGCCAGAATGGGACCAGTTGCCGGTCACAGACACCAGGTCGACTATGATACCGGTTAAGTTTACGCGAGAACCGATGTCATTGAAGGCTTCAACCAATACAAATAATACCCTGTGGGCGATTGATAATGAAGTCTATCAATTTTCCTCAACCGATAATAGAACGGGCTGCCTCTGGTCTTATGTGGACTCCGTTGCCAAGTTAGGCCCCTGGCCGACATCACCTCCACCGGGAGGATTTATAGGCCCCGACACCGTTACAGGACGTTCCAAGCAAATTGATTTCAAATGGCGTCCGCTGAATGACATTATTGGATATGACCTCTTAATTGGCAAGGATGTCGATTTTACACTTCTTCTCAGTCAGAATATCCCCGGCGCCCAGATTGATAACGTGACCGGCGCCTATGTAATTATACCGGCCGATCAAACAGCGCCTGCCTGCTGGGTTACACCCGGCATTCTTGAGGCTGGCAGATCATATTACTGGAGGGTGCGCGGCAGCCGCGCCATAAGTGACAACCTTGCTGTGAGCAATATCATACATAGCCCATGGTCGGCGACCATGTTCTTTTCAATTAAGCCCGGATTCATTGTGAGATCGGATTACTATGGCCCGAATTTACTCACTCCCCTCGATGGCCCCTGCGCCGATTGTAAGCCTCCCATCAGGTTTAGCTGGACGCCTGTAGAAGGCGCCAAACGATACGAGATAGTTCTCGCCAGGGACCCCGAGTTAAAAGATGTTGTCACCACAGGCACCAGTGTCAGCACAGCTTTTGAGTACAAGGATAAGCTTGAATTATCCCGGCCCTATTACTGGCAGGTGAAGATTATCTCCCCCGTGGAAGGCGATCCCAGCCCTGTCGGCACTTTCACACTTACAGAGACTGAGACCACATCCGCCATCACAAACACACAGACCAAAACAAAATCATCCATGCCCGCACCATCTGATTTCTGGGTCTGGATAATAATAGTCGTCGTGACGGTGCTGATGGTGCTGATAAACCTTTTCGCTTTCCTTTCTCGCAGGCGTGATTAATAAGTTATTATTATGTAAACATCGTTTTCGATATCTTTGAAGGATCTTAACATGAAAAACAAGAAGGAGCTTATTCCAGATTTTGCCAGAGACCTAAAAGGATTTCTTAACGAGGACGAAGGTCAGAGACTTTTTGAGTTAGCCCTGCAAGCTGCTAAAATCGGTCCTTGCCTTGAGATCGGCAGCTTTTGCGGTAAATCGACAGTCTATCTTGGCGCGGCCTGTAAAGCCGGTGGGGTGACACTTTATACTATCGATCATCATCGGGGATCGGAAGAACAGCAGCCAGGCCAACTCTATTTCGACCCGGAAATCTACGATGAGAAGACCGGTTTGATAGACAGCCTTCCTCTATTACGTTCGGTCCTTCAGAAAGCCGGCCTGGAAGATACCGTAGTTCCCATGATTACCCGGTCGAAAGTAGTATCGCGCAACTGGTCTACGCCGCTCAGCCTCATTTTCATTGACGGCGGCCACGCTTATGAAACCGTCCTGACCGACTACTCGAGCTGGAGGCACCACCTCATGCAGAATGGATACCTGGTTTTCCACGATATTTATCCAGACCCTGCTAAAGGCGGACAGGCGCCGTACGAAGTATATAAGCAGGCGCTGGCTACCGGCATTTACGAGGAATTGCCGATGGTGAATTCACTGGGAATATTAAGGAAGAGGTGATCCGTGATGATCGAGCAGCAGGCTGGTTGGGGACATAGGCCTGAGCATATTGGCGGCCAATACAACGGCGGCTGATGTCCAGGTGGGTTTTTGCTGAGGCCAGATCTCACGTTCGGGGACAGCGAATCCGTACCAGTAGGCGCCGTCTTCGTCCCGCATCCGTTGTATCCAGGAATAAAGCATAGCTGACTGGTTATATTCACCGTGCACAGCCAGCGAGATCGCCAGTTCGCTGGTTTCAGCTATGGTTACCCACTGTTTCTCCAGATTGCAGACCGATCCAAACCCATGAACGATAAATTTATCCCAGCTATCGTAGATACGATTGATGGCTTCTTTGCCGTTAATCACACTGCATAAAGCCGGGTAATACCAGTCCATGGCAAAAGCATAGTTGTTGCCGTTAGGAACATCATCAACATAAGGCAGAGGCATATTTAAAATAGCCTTACGTAAGATCTCGTTAGCCTCACACCAGTCATTCCTCTCTTCCCCGACCATAGCCGCGATATTCAAAGCATTCTTGATGCTCAGGAATGTCGAACTGCAACTTGTGATCTGGGCCGAAGGATAGAGCACGCCCTCATTGTCCCTGGCCCAGTATATTTCACCATTGGGTCCACGCATATCAAGCACATAATCGATGGCCTTGCGGACACACGGCCACATCTCTTTCACAAAGAGGCCATTCCCGGTCACCAGGTAATGATGCCAGACCCCTACGGCGATATATGAGATTGCATGTGAAACTTTATAGGTGTCCTTGGGTTTACCGTCCCGGTAAGTGGCGTACCAGCTCCCATCGTTCAACTGAATGCCGGCCAGCCATTCATAGGCTTTCTGCGCTTCCTCGTGGTAATTTCCTGCATCAATAGCCATGGCGCATTCAATGTGGGTCCAGGGTTCGACCGTGCCCCCCTCAAGTTCAGGCACCGATCCGTTGTGTTCCTGAACTCTAACTATGCTTTCAAGTGTGGGCTTGAGAAATTTATCCGTTATCAGCTTGTCCACATCCCAAACTTCCATCCAGTCTATCTTGGTTTCAGCTTCCATTCATTACCCTGCCTTTACAAGTTTTTGGTGTGCTATGGCTTCCTGGTAATAATCCGCGGTCTGTTTGGCCGTGCTATCCCAGTTGAATAATTTCAGTACCCGTTCACGCCCCCTGGCTCCCAACTCTTTTCTCTTGTTTTCGTCGTTGAGCAGCGCCCGCATGGCATTAACAATTGCGACCGGGTCACGTGGCGGAACCAGTACCCCAGCATCCCCTACCACCTCCGGCAGCGCCCCGGCTGTGGTAGAAATAACCGGCGCGCCGCAGGCCATAGCCTCAGCTGCCGGCAGGCCAAACCCTTCATAAATTGAAGGAACCACCAGCATGGTAGCCGTGGAATAATGATTGACCAATTCAGATGTCTCGATCTTGCCCGTGTATTTAACGCAATCGCCTATATTCAGGTCCTCTATCAAGCCTTCCGTATAACCATCCTTCATTGGCTTGCCGACTATCAGCAATTCAATCCGGCGTTCTTTTTTTAGTTCGGCGATCGCTTCGAGGAGAAATTTCAATCCTTTCAGCGGCGTATCACCACTGTTAACCACCATAATGCGGTTATTTACCCTTACAGCGCCCGGCGTCTCTTTAAATATCTCATCATCCACTCCACAGTAGATCACCCTGAATTTATCCGCTGAGAGATGAAAATCCTGCGTAATTTCACCCAGTGAGTGCTGGGAGTCTGTAATAATATGAGAGAGATGCCGGCTGACTTGAATTTGCGTATCGACGAATGAGTACCATCTGCGTATTCCCAGGGATTGCCACAATGATTTAGAAGCCTTTAGCGCCAGGTCGCGGTCAATAGTGATGGGATGATGAATGGTAACCACCATAGGTATGCCGAGGTTCTTAATTTTAAGTATGCCGTTGGTAACACACTGATTGTCATGCACGATATCATAGTGCTGTTGATGCCCGTTCTGCCGGAACATGTTATAGGCGCGAATGCCAAAAGTATGCGGCTCGGTAAAGAATCCTCCACACTCACCCAACCATTCCACGAAGTTTGGCCACGTATTCAACCTTGTCGGACTGATAACAAAGCGGCGGTATTCCGGCAGGGTATACAAATCAAGGCTGGGAAGCTTTATCAGGTTCACGCCTTCAACCAGGTCCGGGTATGGCGGACCCGCTACTACATCCACCTCGTGCCCCAGCTTTAACAAAGAGCGGCTTAAATAGCGGACATAGATTCCCTGTCCTCCAGAAAATTGATATGCCCGGTAACTGAGCAAACAGATTCTCATTAATGCAAGTCCACTACCAACTCATAAACCAAAACTAAAATACGGCAACATTGTACAGATATTCACTCGAATTATCAATACGGTTAGTTATTAAGCGTTAACCAAATCTTGTAGTCAGGTACGATTAACGCTTGCAATAGCTTCCCTGTAGATTTCCAGAGTCTTGCCGGCTGCCAGTTTCCAGTTGAAATTATCCATTATTCTTTTACGACCGGCCTCGCTGTATTCCCTGCGTTTATCCGCATTGTCCAGCAAACTCGCCAGGGCCTGTTCGAGCGCAACGGAATCTGCCGATGGTATCAGTATACCTGCATCCCCAACCACTTCCGGCAAAGCTCCCGCCGTTGTCGATACCACAGGCGCGCCGCAAGCCATAGCCTCCGCCGCCGGCAGGCCAAAGCCCTCATAAGTGGAAGGAACTGCCACGATTGCAGCCGTCCGGTACAGTCGTACCAGCTCATCTGTATCTATCTGGTCACAGAATTGTACATGCTCTGTGACACCCAGTTTTTGCATCAATTTTTCTGTGACACCGTCTCCTAACGTTCTTCCCACCACTACCAGATTGAGGTCATATTTCTTTCTCAGTTCTGCCATCGCCTCAAGTAAAAACCTCAGCCCTTTAACATACGTGTCCCGGCTCATGACCATCAAGATGGTGTTTTCGGAGCGTTTAACCTGATCCGAAGGGCTGAATACCTCGGTATCGATGCCATTATAGATAACATGCATGCGGGAAGCTGGAATCTGGAAAACCTCGCTGATATGGGTTTTCGCCATCTCTGAAACCGTGATAATGTGTGGCAATTGCCGGGCTACCTTTATTTGCATGTCGGTGAACGAAAACCAGCGCCGGTAGCCCAGCCTGTCTTTAAGCGATTTCGCCGATTTTATAGCCAGGTCACGATCAATCGTAACAGGATGGTGAATCGTCTCAACCACAGGATAGCCAAGCTTTAAGATGTCAGCTACGCCGTACGCCAGCGTCTGGTTATCATGAATAACGTCATATTTGACCTTCCCGTTCTTGGCCAGGTAATCATACGCGCGTATGCCGAAGGCCAGCGGTTCGGAAAAATATCCGGTCACTGTGCCGCCCCATTCCATGAAGTTAGCGTAGGTATTAAGTTTCCTGGGATCAATAAACAGTCTTTGCCAGGAACCAAACCTGTATAGGTCAAGACTGGGCAATTTAATCAAACCAACTCCATTATCCACCATGGGATATGGCGGCCCGGACATTATATCTACCTCATGGCCAAGGTCTCGTAGTGCGTTGCTCAGATAGCGCAAGTAGATACCCTGTCCTCCGGAAAAAGCATAGCTCCGGTAGCTCAACAAACAAATACGCATCGTTTTTCTCTCAGTGCCGGTATTGAATTGAAAACCGCTAAATATAATATCAAATTTGAGCCTGCGCCGCGATTGATAGTGATAACAACCTCCATATCAATTGGTCGACGTTGACATTCTTATATATATGTTGCTATTATAAATATTGAATGAATATTCATTCTTTTATGTAGTATCATGGCCACAAGGGTAAGAAGAAAGGAATTGTTCACGGCGCGGGGCCGGAAGAAATACCGGAAGCTGCGC
>CAZABI010000061.1:0-6022 GCA_964483235.1 uncultured Dehalococcoidales bacterium
TGGGGCGATCACCCTTGCAGTGGTAGCTCTAATTCAACTGAAGAAGGAAGATGACACAAAGTCGAGAGCAACAGATAAAGGAGCTTGAAGCGGCCATAACCGGCCAACGCCTGGACAAATTCCTCGCGGAAGCCTATCCTGAACTTTCCCGTACTCAGATCCAGAAGCTCATTGATAACGGACTGGTAACAGTGAACCAGAAAGCTGCCCGCCCTTCGTTCAAATTAAAAGCAGGCGACCGGGTGTTAATGGCCGTACCGTTACCAGGACCGGCCGTGCTTGAACCGCAGGAAATCCCCTTTGAACTTATCTATGAGGATTTTGATTTCATCGTGATTAACAAGCCGGCCGGCCTGACAGTACACCCGGCGCCAGGTCACACCAGCGGCACGCTTGTCAACGCGCTTATCAACAAATTCCCCGACTTGGAAAGATTCGGAGCATCACTAAGACCGGGGATCGTACACAGACTCGATAAGGACACGTCAGGCTTGATGGTGATAGCCCGGCACGAAAAAGCGAGCCGGCATTTAATTAGCCAGTTTAAATCACGCACTGTCAGGAAGAGCTACCTTCTGCTCGTAAAGGGCAGGCTGGTACCCGTGACTGGCGCCATCGATGCGCCCATTGGCAGGCATCCATCCGATCGCCGGCGCATGGCAGTCGTCTCAACCGGGAGGGAGGCCAGGACCAACTATCATGTGAAGCAGTATTTAGACGGTTATACGCTGGTTGAAGCGGATATCGAGACCGGCCGTACGCATCAAATCAGGGTGCATTTCGCTGCCATCGGCTACCCGGTAGTTGGCGACAGTACATACGGGATTAAATCGCCTTTATTACACAGGCAATTCCTTCATTCTTATCGCCTTGAGTTCCGCCCGATAACAGGTAACGGGACTCATACTTTTACATGTGACCTTCCGTCCGATTTGAAGAATGCGCTGAAGGCTATCGGCCGGTGAAGCGAGTATAGTTAACAAAAACAATTGCTAATTACGTGGCCGATGTGATAAATTTTAAGCAAAAGAGAGGTGAACTGAATGAGGCCACCTGATAAATTCGGTCAGCAACCGCCCAGGCGCGATCAATTCGGCGGCCAGAATGATCTATACAACCAGATACAGAGCCAGCCTTCAGCGAACGTAAATCCTGATGATTTCACCACCTTCGAGGCCGATTCTGCTAATAAACGAAACGAACTGCTTTTCAACATCACCAACCAGATCGAAGAAACCAAGGGCAAGTTAAAGCAGGCTGAGCAACTGGTGGAACGCCTGCGCGTAACCCTCAGGGAATATGAGGACATGTACAAGGCGCTGACTAGGGGCAAAGGCAAGGAAAAATAATCAGGTATTCCTGTAAACCGATAAGCACACGTCATACTCGCGATAGTAAATAGGCCGGGACCTCAGCATACACAGCCGACGTACGTTTAGAGGTGTCAGCGTTGAAAGAAAAGCCCAAAGAATATGCGCTTGAGTATGCGGGGTTCTGGATAAGACTCGGGGCAGGTCTAATCGACCTGTCGATTTTGGTGGTAGGTCTATATATTTTGTATTGCGTCATCTCACAGTCGCTGTTCTGGATTTTCCCGGATATGGTCAGCATCATTAAAATGCTCATCGATATTGCCCATGGAGCACCTGTAACCAGCAGAATCATCTGGCTGACCGCTACGCTGTTACTCATCTTCCTGGTCAGCACCACTATTTATTTTGTGGTATGTTGTGCGGCTACGGGACAAACACTGGGCAAACTGAGTGTGGGGATAAAGGTGATCCGCACTGACAGTTCACCGATTGACGTGCGGTTCTCCTTCATACGTTTCCTGGGCAGCCTGCTATGCGTATTGACCCTCGGCATTGGTTTTATCATGATTGCCTTTGATAGTAAAAAGCAGGGCTGGCATGACAGGATAGCCGATACTTACGTAGTGAAGCTTCCCGTTAAGCAGGTCGTGTATAGTCAATCACTGGCCAGCAGGGGAGTCGGTTGACATGTCTGACCAGATCAGGGTGCGCTTTGCTCCCAGCCCGACCGGCTATCCGCATGTTGGTAATATCAGGACCGCACTGTTCAACTGGCTGTTTGCCCGTCACAGTAACGGTGTGTTCATACTGCGTATCGAAGATACAGACGTAGCCCGCAAGGTGGCGGGCGCGGTTGAGATCATACAGGACAGCTTGAAGTGGTTGGGTATGGACTGGGACGAGGGGCCTTATTTCCAGTCACAGCGGCTGGACCTCTATCATCAATACGCTGAACAGCTTGTCAACGAGGGCAAGGCTTATTATTGTTTTTGCTCATCAGAGCGGTTAGAGGTCATGCGAAAGGAGCAGACTGCACGCAAACAACCGCCCGGCTACGACCGCCGTTGCCGCTCATTGGCCGGGCAGCAGGTGGAAGCGCTGAAAGCCGGCGGCCAGACGCCTGTGGTCCGCTTTAAGATGCCGCTGGAAGGCAGGACCGTTATTTCCGACTTGATACGCGGGGAGGTTGTCTTTGATAATAGCACGCAGGACGATTTCGTCATGCTGAAATCGGACGGCTACCCGACTTACCACCTGGCCAATATCGTGGATGACCATTTTATGAAAATCTCTCATGTCATGCGGGCGGAGGAATGGCTTTCCAGCACGCCGCGACATTTATTGCTGTACCGCGCCTTAGGCTGGCAGCCGCCGCAGTTTGCACATTTGCCCATGATACTCGGCCCGGACAAATCCAAGCTTAGTAAGCGCCACGGCGCCACCGCCATCAATGAGTACCGCAGCCAGGGCTATCTGCCCGAGGCCATGATCAACTTCCTGTCCCTGCTGGGATGGTCATTGGATGATAAGACCGAGATCATGAGTGTCAATGATATTACCAGGAACTTCTCCATAGAACGCATCAGTAAAACGGCCGCAGTTTTTAATATCGCCAAGCTGGAATGGATGAATGGTATGTACATACGCTCCATCAGTGCTGACGAATTCACCACCCGCAGCCTGCCATATGTCGAGGAAGGTCTGCCGGCAGACGTTAACAGGCCTCTGGATGTCAGGTATTTGAGGAAGATAGCCCCTCTTGTGCAGGAAAGGGCGAAGACCCTGGCGGAGGTCCCACAACTGGTGGACTTCTTCTTCATGGATAGTATCGATTACGATCCAACTGTGCTGCAGGGTAAATTAGAGAGGCAACAGGCCGTCGTGGTGTTACAGAATACTCTTACTGCGCTGGAACGCCTGGTCAATTGGGAGCACGAACCAATGGAGGCCGTTGTCAGGCCGCTGGCCGAAGAACTCGCAGTTAAGACCGGCCCTTTTTTCAGCGTCCTGCGCGTGGCTGTTACCGGCCGAACAGCATCGCCGCCGCTTTTCCAGACCATGGAAGTGCTTGGAAGGGAGAAATGCCTGGTCAGACTGCAACAGGCTTTGAGAAAAATAACAACCTGATAGGAAAGGACTTATACATTGCTGCAACAAAAAGACAACGCTCGCAATCTTGAGTTTCTCTTTCATCCGTCATCGATCGCTGTGATAGGGGTTTCGCCGGATAACAAGATGAAGTTTAATGCCGGTACGCTTTTCCTGAAATCGCTAAAGGATTTCGGGTATCCCGGAGTTTTGTACCCGGTGGGCAACAGCGGCGGAGAAACCATGGGGATGACGATATTTACAAGTTTGGGCGAGATTCCAGGTACTGTTGATTATGTTGTTTTCGCTATCCCAAGCAAATATACGCCCCAGTTGATGGAGGATTGCGGGAAGAAGGGTGTGAAGGCCGTGCATTTCTTCACCTCAGGCTTTGGCGAAATCGAAGATAAGCTGGGCGTAGAGTTACAGGAACAGGTACTGCGGATTGCCGGGGAATATGGTATCCGTTTAATAGGTCCCAATTGCATGGGGATATACTGCCCGTCCAGCGGGATGGCTTTCGGCCGTGAATTTTCGCAGCAGTCCGGGAAGGTGGGCTACCTTTCCCAGAGCGGCGGGCAATGCATACTGGGCATCAGGGAAGCCAACAGGCGCGGGATCAACTTCAGCAAGGTTATCAGCTATGGCAATGCGGCGGATATCAACGAGTGTGACCTGATCGAATATTTCACCCAGGATCCGGGTACCGAAATAATAACAGCCTATATCGAGGGCACCAACCAGGGCCAGCGGCTTTTCAAAGCGCTTAAAGAAGCCACGCGGAGAAAACCGGTCGTAGTTTTTAAATGTGCAGCTACCGAAGGTGGTTCTCACGCCGCCGTATCGCATACCAGTGCCATAGCAGGATCCAACCAGACCTGGGAGTCCCTGCTTAAACAGACAGGTGTAATACGCGTATATAATGCCAAGGAGATGTTTGACGTGGTCAGCGTACTGCAGGGCTGCCCGAAAATAAAGGGGCTGAACACACTGGTGATCGGACACGGCGGCGGTTCATGTGTACAGGCTTCCGATGACACATGTAGAGCCGGATTGAAGATGCCGCTTTTAACTTCTAAGCTGCGTAAAGAACTGATGGATATTTACACTACCGATGCAGGTAATATTTTTAAAAACCCGCTGGACATTAACCCCTTCTGGGGCATGGAAAAATCGAAAGCGGCTTTGAATGCAGTTGTTGGCTGGGATAATGCGGACATCATTCTCCTGCATGCCACGCCCGAGCAGGATCCCTTTGTCAGGCGGGATTTTCAGTTTAAGGTGCAAGTCGATACATTAATCGAATGGGCAAAATTGTCAGCCAAACCCGTGGTGGCTGCGCTCAATATCAACACACAATCCGGCGACGATGGATTACCTGAGCAGTCTTTCAATCGGCTGGTAGAGTCCGGCATCGCCACTTTTCCCTCTGTTCAACGTGCTGCCACGGCTTTATACCGGGTTTACCGGTATTACCATTGGCGCAAAGAGCATAGCAGCTAAACCAAAACCCGGTAGATTTCACCGAAAGCTCTTTTATCATTCATATAAAATTCACAATGCGCCTGTACAATTGGCGATATAGTTAAAGCGAGGAGGATTCCATTTTATGAGCAACTGGATAAAAATCGGAGTTCCTATATTGGTTGCAGCGCTCCTCATTGTATCCGCTGTAAGTATCACTGTTGCTGTTACAAAGGATAATGCTCCCGGGTTAACTGCAGCGGCGTATTATACGACTCCGAAAACGGTAACCACCCAATATAGCACGGGTGCGACGTGTCAGGATTGTCCGAACTACGAAAACTGTCCCAACGACGGTAATTGCACAGGTAATTGCGGTGGTAATTCTACCTGTTCCGGAAGCTGTATTAGGGGCAGCGCAAACGCTCAGACACCGCCCTGCCAGGGCACCGGCTACGGTTATCGTAGCGACACAGGAACATTCAGGGGCGGTTGCGGATCATGCCAGACCGACTGAACTATAAATTGAAATAACGACTGGATATTTAGTATGCCTCCTGGGAAGGGACGAGACACGACCTCTTCGTCCCTTCCCCATTTGTATGTTAAAATCGGATTTAAGGTAATAAAGCAAAATGGCAAGGCGGAAAATACTGGTAGTCGACGATGAGCCGAAGGTAAGCGACCTGATACGTGCCTACCTGGAAAAGGACGGGTGTGATGTAGTAGTGGCCGCTGATGGCAAGAGCGCTGTAGATGTCGCCCGTAGCCAGAAGCCGGACCTGGTACTGCTCGACCTCAACCTCCCCGAGATGGACGGGCTGCAAGCTTTCCGCTCTATACGGTCTTTCTCCAACATGCCTGTGATCATGGTCACTGCGCGAGACGATGAAGTGGATAAAGTTGTGGGACTACAACTGGGTGCAGACGATTATGTTACCAAGCCTTTCAGCCCACGTGAATTGGCTGCACGCGTCGGGGCAGTCTTAAGGAGGTCTTCCGAGGGATATCAGCCGGCGATTCGGATAGCTGCAGGCGACCTGATTATGGATACTGACAGATTTGAAGTGATTTTTAAGGGACAGGCCGTAGAATTAACGGCCACTGAATTCAAATTATTGGCTGTGATGGCGCGCAATTCTGGCCGGGTATATACG
>CAZABI010000062.1:0-5950 GCA_964483235.1 uncultured Dehalococcoidales bacterium
CCAACCAGGGCAATTAGCGGAGTATCGCTCTCTTTACGCCTTCTCCGATAGAGCTCCCGGTGTCGTCTGACTGCCTCAATCTGCTTTTTAATACTGGTTATCCGGTTGCGGATTAATCTCCTGTCGGTTTCAAGCTGCGACTCACCTGGTCCCCTGGTCCCTATTCCACCCCCTAACCGCTCAAGGTGGCTCCACTGGCCAGCCAAACGGGGTAACAGGTATTGATATTGCGCCAGTTCGACCTGCAGTCTGCCTTCTTTAGTCCTGGCGCTCCTGGAAAAGATGTCCAGGATCAGCGCAGTCCGATCGATTACCTTTACACTCAGGGCATCCTCGAGATTTCTTTGCTGCCGCGGCGCCAGCTCGTTGTTGAAAAGTGCAACATCATATTTTAAAGTTTCTTTTAGGTCTATAAGTTCCTGTAACTTGCCTGAGCCCAGGTAATGAGTAGACGATGGTTTTTCCAATTTTTGCGTTAGTCTACCAACCACCACCGCACCTGCAGTTTGAGCAAGGTCACCCAGCTCTTCAAGCGATCTTTCCGTAGACCAGCCGTCTTCAGATCGTCTTATGTCTAATCCGACTAAGACTGCTCGTTCCTTCCGGACCTGGGTAGACACTATGTTTTTACCCATATAGTCTCAGACGTCAGCGGCTGGCTTTCAGGGTCAACAGCCGGCTGACACCTTCATTAAATCTTCTCTCCGGCTGTGTGATGGAGAGCCTGACGTAGCCCTCGCCTGATTTTCCGTAACCGATTCCCGGTGTTACGGCAACTGCGATTTTATCAAGGAGTTCAGCTGCATATTGAACTGACGTATAGCCTTCGGGTATCCTGGCCCAAATGTAGAATCCCGCCTTGGGTTTAGTTACCTTCAAACCTATTTCTTCGAGCGCGTTTACCAGCTTATCCCGCCTTCTCTGGTAGACCTTATTCCTGGCGTCAATTTCATCCTGCTTGCCTGTCAGTGCATCAATAGCCGCAACCTGGATAGCCTGAGGAATACCGGAATCAAGGTTTGATTTGAACCGGAAGAGGGCATCGATCATTTTGGCATTGCCCACGGCCATTCCGATCCTCCATCCGGTCATATTGTATGTTTTGGAGAGAGAGTGGAATTCGACACCTACTTCCTTAGCTCCCGGTACTTCGAGGAAGCTGTGCGGCCTGTAATTATCAAAGGCCACCTCGGAGTAAGGAGCATCATGACAAACGGCAATGTTATGCTTCTGGGCAAATGTAACGACCTTTTCGAAGAAAGCCGGTTCTGCAACAGCTCCGGTCGGATTATTGGGATAACATATCCAGAGCACCTTGGCTTTCTTCAAGATAAATTCAGGGATGGAATCTAAATCAGGCAGAAAGGCATTCTTTTCCAATAAAGGTAAATAATGCACCTCCCCGCCCGCCAATAATGTGCTAACTGAGTAGACTGGGTATCCGGGATCGGGCACCAGGGCAATATCCCCCGGGTCAAGCAGGCAAAATGACATGTGCCCGATACCTTCCTTGGAACCGATCAACGGCAATACTTCATGGGTGGGGGGCCAATCTAACTTCACTCCAAAGCGTCTCTCATACCATGCGGCAATCGCCTTGCAGAGATCGGCCAGCCCATAAGTTTCCGGATAACGGTGGTTTACCGGGTCATGAGCGGCATTGCAAAGACTATTTATAATGCGCTCCGGGGTCGGGATATCAGGGTCACCGATAGCAAAGCTAATGACATCTTCTCCCTGGGCCTTTTTCGCTGCTATTTTTCTATTTATTTCAACGAATAAGTAAGGGGGTATTTTATCCAGCCTCTTCGATAAATTCATGATTCGTTTTCTCCTTAACCGGGCTCTATAACTTTGAGAAAAGTTTTAATAGTATAGTGTATTTCGTCCTGGATATCATCAATAACGTTATACCATTTTATCCGTGGATTATTGAGTCGAAACCAGTTGTACTGGCTCCTGGCATACCTGTGCGTGGAGTATTTTATCTCTTGTATGGCATCTTCCAGCTTCAGGCGTTTGTCAAGGTACCTGGCGATCTGGGAGTAACCTATGCCTGACATAGAGGGTAATTCGGAACCGTAACCGTTGCCGAGCAACTGTTTGACTTCATCAACCAGCCCTTTTTGAATCATTTCATCAGCCCGCGAGTCGATCATTTTATATAGAATATCCCTTTCTGCAGTCAGGCCTATCAGCAGTACCGGGTAATTTGTTATCCCCTTCTTTTGCAATTCGGATGGCTTAGTTCCAGTCTGATGATATATTTCCAGTGCCCGTATGACTCTTCTGATATTGGTCGGTTGAATTTTCAAAGCTGCAACAGGATCAATGCGGCTTAATTCAGTGTAAACAGCGTTATATCCCTCGCTCATCGCCCTGGAATACAAGGACTCGCGGAAACCAGGGTCAGGTTTAATATGTGGTATTTCCCAGTTATCTATTACAGCCCATATGTACTGACCACTGCCTCCCACCAGTACGGGTATCTTGCCACGAGACCATATTGTCTGGATCATGGCATTTGCATCTTCCTGGTATTGAGCTACACTATAGCTTTCGTTTGGAGATATTATGTCAATTAGATAGTGCGGGACCTTCTCACGCTCCTCAAGGCCCAGTTTAGCGGTGCCGATGTCCATATACCGGTATACCTGGCGGCTGTCGGCGTTAATAATTTCCCCGTTGAAATGTTGCGCAATCTGGATGCCGAGGTTACTTTTCCCCACGGCAGTAGGTCCGACTATTGCGACCAAGCACCTCATTTTCAGGTTTTAATCGAGGCTGTCTGCCGGACTATGCTGATAAACTCGGCGGCTTTTAAGCTTGCTCCACCAACCAGTGCGCCATCGATATCTGCTTCTTTTACGAATTCACCGATATTCGCGCCGGTTACGCTGCCCCCATAGAGAATGCGAACCGCACTTGCTGCGTCTTTGCCCCAGAGGTCGGCGAGCGTCCGCCTGATAAAACCAGTTGTTTCACCAGCTTGTACGCCTGTAGCGGCTCTGCCTGTACCTATAGCCCATATGGGTTCATACGCCAGTACAAACCGATTATTAGCAGGCACTGCTTTTAACCCTTCGTTAATCTGCCGATAGAGAATTTCCCTGGTCTTCCCCGCCTCATTCTCTGCCAGGCTTTCTCCTATGCAAAGAACAGGTAAAATATCATTTGCAAAAGCAGCTTTGATTTTATCGTTTACCAGAGCATCAGTTTCTCCAAAATACTGCCTGCGCTCAGAATGGCCGAGGATCACGTACTGGCACAATCCATGCAGCATAAGTGGAGACACTTCGCCGGTAAACGCACCTTTATCTTTAAAATACATGTTTTGTGCACCCATTTCAATGATTGTGTCCTTTACCACATCTCGTACAGATTGGAGAGAAATAAACGGTGGACAAAGTACAATCTCAACATTTTTTATACTCTCCAATTCAACCAGCATCTCTTTGGCCAGATTCACCGCCTCAGATACAGTGGTGTTCATTTTCCAGTTACCCGCAATCAAGGATCGGCGCATTTCAATCACTCCATTCGTATAATACAATAATTTAAAAGATATTTTGTTAATGTAGCCAGGTAAAAAGTCTATTTATCGTCCAGGAGAACTTCGACGCCCGGAAGCGTTTTACCCTCAAGGAAGCTCATGCTGGCGCCTCCACCTGTCGAAACGTGAGTCATCTTAAAACCGAGGTGCATCTCGGTTACAATTTCTGCAGTGGATCCCCCTCCAACCACAGTAGTTGCCGAGGTTAGACTGGCAAGTAGTTCTGCCATGGATTTAGTACCCCGGGAAAATTGAGGTATCTCATAAACACCCATCGGCCCGTTCCAAAATATTGTCTTACATTTCTTAAGGTTCTCCGTGAATAACTCGATTGTTTGCGGCCCAATATCAACGATGTATTTGTTAGCAGGTATCATGGATATGGGTGCAATAGAGGGTTTCGCCTGCTCGTTAATGGCATCCGCCACGATAACATCAAGCGGTAGTACTATTGCTATATTGTTTGTTTTAGCTGTGGTCATGATCTTATTTGCCAGGTCTTTTATATCTTCTTCAACAGAAGAGAGACCTACGTTGTAATTCTGCGCTTTCAGGAAGGTGGCTGCCATACCGCCTCCAACCAGTATCATTTCGACTTTATTGATCATGTTGTTAATAAGCTTAATTTTATCGCTTACTTTAGCTCCACCCAACAAGGCGGCAAATGGATGTTGTGCGTTATCGAGCAGATTGCCGAGAACACGCAGTTCTTTCTCCAGCAACAGCCCGGCATAGGCCGGTAGATATTTAGCAACTCCGTAGGTTGAAGCATGAGCCCGATGCGCCGTGCCAAAAGCATCATCCACATAGATATCGGCCAACCCGGCCAGGTTTTTAGAAAACTCGGGATCGTTTGCCTCTTCCTCAACATGAAAACGCAGGTTTTCCAGTAATAAAATATCACCGTTCTTAAGCTTGTCGATTGCTTTTTCTACCTTAGTACCAACACAATCTGACACAGTATAAATCGGCAGGTTGGTTAGCTGTGAAAGCCTTTCTGCAATAGGTGTCAACCGCATGGATTCGACAACCTTACCATCCGGCCTGCCAAGGTGGGAGCACAGGATAATTTTGGCCTTATGCTCTATCAAATACCAGATAGTTGGAAGAGCGGCAATAATACGGCTATCGTCCATTATCTCATTGGTTTTTGGATCTTGTGGTACATTGAAATCAACCCTGACGAGAACACATTTACCGGTTACTTCAACATCCCTTATGCTTTTTTTCATAATGCCTTGTTCCTCCAGTGTCACAATCCAGGTATCTTAAGGCAGCGCTATAATCAAATTCAAAATTGAGTATATCTGATGACTATTATTAATTCAAGAATGTTATTGGATATTTATTTTTATTCAAAATAATCATATACTGATAAAAACCGATATATTTATAGTTTATATGGCCACATCTAATAAATTAAGTCCCATCATGTTAGTTATTTCAGGCCCTTCCGGCGTGGGTAAGGACGCAACTATAGCAAAAATCAGGGAAACCGGAGCGAGACTCCATTATGTTGTTACTGCAACCACCCGTCCGAAACGTAATGTTGAAAAAGACGGTGTTGATTACCATTTCTTTTCACCCCGTGAATTTAATGACAAAATAGCCAAAGATGAATTCCTGGAGTATGCCAGGGTATATGGAAATTATTATGGGGTTATTAAGAGCGAGGTTAGTAAAGCACTAAAGAAGGGACAGGATGTCATCCTGAAAGTGGATGTACAGGGAGCAGCCACTTTAAAGAAAAAAATTCCGGATGCTGTGTTTATCTTTCTTTTGCCGGAGTCTATGGAAGATCTATCCTCGCGGCTTAAAAAACGGAATGCCGGTTCTGAGTCTGATATTGATACGCGCCTGGGTATTGCTGAAGCGGAAATGAAAAATCTAACTATGTTCGATTACGCTGTTACCAATTATAAGGACAATCTCGACTTAACGGCGGAAATGGTGAAAGCGATAGTGCTTGCTGAGAAATGCCGCGTAAAACGGCGGAAAGTTGTATTATAAACGATTGGTTATTTGTGTTTCAGGTTATCCAAGAATTCCTGGATAAATGCTTGTACCTCGGAAGCCGGCTTTATCACCCCGTAGTGCCCCTCACACAAAATATCAGCCTTCATATCAATAAGTTTTTCAAGTGACCTGATGGCAAGCACTGGATCACCACCCCACATAGCTTGATACGGGCCATGAATGTCCTGCCCAAAGAGCACCTTCCGGCCGCCTGTCTCGATTAATACAACCATGCTCCCTGGAGTATGGCCCGGTACGTGAATAAAATTAAAATCTATCGATCCTATGGCGAAATTGTTTTCCATACCAGTAAGTTTCAAGTCAACCGGGCATGGCCGGTATCTTGCACCGTAATATTCAGCGCCAACTTTTTTTCCGGAT
>CAZABI010000063.1:0-5947 GCA_964483235.1 uncultured Dehalococcoidales bacterium
GGCCTGCCTGATCTCCATACCCTGCAACTGCATAATATTAAAACTGAAGAAGGCCCGGTAGCCGATATTCTTCTCGTCATCCCCTGCCTTGTAGAAGCTGTTGTCCTTATCGCCGGTGGATGTGACCGTACCACTCTCGTTCTTAACCAGGTTCAGAGTAACAGTGTTGCTGGTCGAAGAAACCATTACGACCACATCCATTCTGGATTCACCACCCTTAGTATCTTTAGCGATGGCGGTAATATTAAAACTGCCCTGCTTGCGGGGGGCTACCCAGGTGGCTTTATTACCCTGACCGTTCACCGTGCCTTCTTTAGCAGACCAGCTATAGGTGATAGCATCATTATCGGGATCGCTGGCAATTACTGTCAATGTGGTTGAACCTTCAAGCTGAACAGCTGCCGGATCAGCTTTAACGCTCTCAATCCTCGGTGGATTGTTGGCGCTGACCGTTATGGTCACCTTGGATTGAGATATCCCCCCTTTGCCATCATCCACCGCAAGTGAAATGTCATAGTCACCGTACTGAGAAGGCGCAATCCAAGTAGCGGTTTGCCCTGTTTCCCGGAAATTTCCACCTGAGCATGACCATTTATAATTAACCATATCCGTGTTGGGATCAGATACAGAACTGCGAATGTCTACCATACCTCCCGGGTAAGTCTGGTTCTGGGCAGCCACCAGGCTTTCAATTACCGGTGGCTGGTTGCCGGCCGGAGCTGCAGGAGCTGCCGGCGGCGCCTCCTGTATCTGCACGCAGGCACTGGCAACCAGAAAGATAACGAATATAAGAACCGCTAATTTAAACACCGACTTATTCATGAGCAATACCTCCCTTAATTACTTACTTCGGCGCAAATGTTACTTCCAGTTGTGCATCGGGAAATTCTATAAATTGGGCTATGTTATTACCGTTAGTCGTTTTCTGGAAAAACGCTTCAACCTGGAATTTGTCGGCGGCGGCGGCTACCAGGTTCACTAATTCAGGCGTCACTTCAACTTCGATGGGAGCGGCATCAAATGTACTCGTCTTCTGCAGTTGCTCGGGAATAATATTGTAATCAGGCAGCCCGTTGCCATAGGTTGCTCGCGAGATACGGAAAACACCGAGGCCTGTGACTGTGGTAAAGGGATCACCGGCAACTCTGGCCGGTCCGAATTTTAGCTTCGCATTATTCACCTGTGTCCCGTTGAGACTGAAGATATTGAAACTGAAAAAACAGCGGTAGCCGACATTCTTATCATCATCCCCGGCACGGAAGCGCGTGGTATCTTTATCACCGGTTGAAGATACTGTTCCGCTCTCCTGACGTATAAGTGAAATCGTAGTAGTATTAGTTGCGCTCATAACCTTGACAACCACCGTCTGCCTGGTTTCCGATTTGCCATCTGAGACTAACACGGTAATGGCGAAATCTCCGCCTTTACTGGGGGCTGACCACGATACCTTGTTACCCTGGCCGGACACGGTTCCTTCGCTGGCCGACCAGCTATACCTCAATGCATCTCCGTCGGGATCGCTGGCTACCACGGTTACCGTAGTCATACCACCATATAAAAGGTTGGCCTGATCGGTAGTCATACTGGAAATGGCCGGAGGTTTATTGGCGCCGACATTAATAGTAGCCGTGGATTGCGCTGTATAACCCTTGCTGTCTTCCACCACAAGTGTGATATCGTAATTTCCATATTGGGAAGGTGCAATCCAAGTGCTGTTATTTCCGGTATCAATGAAATGTCCACCTGAGCAAGACCATTTATAGACGACATTCTCACCCTGGGGAGCATTAACCGAGCTCTGAATTTGAACGCTGGCCCCGGGAAAGGTCTGGCTCTGGGATGGTGTCAGATTCGTAATCTGTAAAGCCTGACCGGACGGACTCAATGCCGGAGCACACGACAAGAGGACAAACATTACAGATATAAATAGAGACAATGGTAAGGCAAACAGGATTTTACTTCGCAAGTGACCTCCTCCCAACGGTTATTTGCGTTGCAGTATATATTAAACGATTCAGTAAAACAATAGCCGGAAAACGTATTTATTTATAGCTGGTTGTAATATCGTAATTGGCAACTTTCCATGCGTTTGCGCCTTTCAATTCAGTCTGAAAATTCCATTTCTCACCTGCTTCGAGTTTATCACAGGATACTGTGGTTGTTCCGATCTTATTGTGAATGTAATCGTAGTACGTGACTTCTATCTGGCAACCGGTTATGGCCCAGGCGCCGGTGTTTATAGCTACACCTTTTACCGTTGCCGCACTCTGCGTGATATCGCCGGTGAACTCTCGAACGATAATGCTGTGTTCTACAACCTGCAGGGACGGAGTTACGGCGCAAGCAGGAGCAATCATGACAAGCGCTGCCAGCATAACCAGGACCGGCTGTAAAAAGCCGGGGGTTAGCTGTCCATTTACTTGCAGCACGTTGATGGGTCCCGAACAATGACGGTCACAGTGACTGCTTTATTTGCTGAATTGCCTTTTCCGTCGTCAACTGTGGCCATAATATGGAAATCACCGTATGACCGGGGGGCTTCCCAGGTAATTTGCTGGCCGCTCCCAAAGATTTTACCGTCGCTACAGGCCCAAGTGTAGTTTAGTGTATTCCCATCCTGGTTCATGGCAATACAATCGATCCTGGTATTACCCAGAGGGTAAACCACTGTATGCTCGGCTGTCAGGGAGGTGATCTGTGGGCCGTGGTCGGGCTGCCCGGTAGGGCTACAGCTCAAGGTCGCTGCCAGAGCTATAACAAGCGTAAGAGAAAGGGCGATATAAAAAGGTGCCTTGTTTAATTTCAATATAGACTCCCGGATGAACTTATACTACTTTAGAATATATATGATAAATATACGCGGTTGTTTTAGCAAATTATATTTGTGGAATAATCGTGGCTAAGGTATTCTTAATACACCAAGTGAAGACGAGGTACAAAATGGCCGATTTTGAAAGCAAAATAGCAACGCTTGTGAATAAATCCGCTGCTAACAATATTTGGAGGCAGCGCGAATGCATCAACCTGATCCCATCAGAATCCAGCCCCAGCATCCTGGTCAAACTGTGTGAGATTTCCGACCCGGTCGGCAGGTATGCCGAACACCGCACGATGAAAGGCAAGGAAATCTATTTCTATCAGGCCACCGACTTCATCCGCGATGTAGAAAATGAAGTACGCCTGGAGCTTCAGGCGTACTTCGGTTGCACCAATATCGAATTAAGGCCCATCAGCGGCCAGATGGCCAACGAAATCGTTTATAAAGCCATCGTCAAGTTCCTGAACAGGGGAAAGCCGAAGGATAAACCCCTGCGCAAGATGAGGGCAGTCATCAATAACGATCTAACCAAGGGTGGCCATTTGAGCGCGCAACCAATGGGCTCACTCTTTAATTACGTAGAGGACAATCTGGAAACAGGGAAGGAAAACGTCTTTAATATCCCTGTCCTTAAAGACAACCTCTATAAAGCAGATGCTGATCAACTGGGCGACCTTGTTAAAAGGGTCAAACCGGAACTGATTATCTTCGGAAAAAGCATGTTCCTGCATCCCGAGCCGGTAAAATATGTACATGATGTAGTTAAGAACATGGATCCAAGGCCTATTATTATGTTCGATATGGCTCATGTGCTGGGGCTTTACGGGGCGTTCCAGGAACCGTTCAAAGAGGGAGCAGACGTCGTCACCGGAAGCACACACAAAACATTTTTCGGCACGCAGAGAGGAGTCATCGCCAGCAATATGGGAGAGGGAAGCGGGCTTGAGAAGCTGTGGATTGAGGTAAAGGGCCGGGCTATGCCCGGTTCAACCAGCAACCATCACCTCGGTACTCTGCTGGGACTGCTCCTGGCCACTTACGAAATGAACCAGTTCAAACAAGAGTTCCAGCTACAGGTCATCAAGAACGCCAGGGCTTATGCCAGATCGCTGTACGAAAGAGGTATAGTGGTAGAAGGCGGCGCTGCCGGGGGCTTTACTGACACCCACCAGGTGGTAATCCGCGTCAGTCAATATGGCCTGGGTGAGGACATCGCCCGACGGCTGGAAGATAATAATATTATCACTAACTACCAGGCCCTTCCTGACGACGAGAGCTTCATCGGCTCCAGCGGTATCCGTATGGGCACACAGGAGATGACTCGCTTCGGCATGAAGGAAAAAGATTTCGATCAACTGGCTGAATATGTGGCCGACTGCGTGAAATTAAATAAGCAGGTCAAGAACGAGGTTAAGAAGCTCCGGGAAAAATTCCTGACCATGCAGTACTGCCTGCCCGCCGATAAAGCTATTCCGCTGGCAGCCAGGGTAATGGCCACGTTAATACCAGGAAAACAGTACCTTCAGAAATTTGCAGAGAACTTGATGTCATTTTCAAAGTGATTGGAATCATCTTACGCTGATAGTTCATCTAAGAAAATACCGGATTAGTTTTCGGATTTTCCGGCTGGCGATTTATAATTCTTGGGTACATCATGACCATGTCTTTAAATGCTATTGAAACTTACGGCCTGAGTAAAACCTATGGAAAGATCACCGCACTTGACGGTCTTAACCTTAATATCAGCCGCGGTGAGGTTTTCGGACTTCTTGGGCCGAACGGTGCGGGCAAGACAACAGCTATATCACTGCTTTGCACTATCGTCGCGCCTACCTCAGGCAGCGCCACAGTTAACGGTTTCGACATCCTCAAGCAGCCTGAAAAAGTGCGCAGGAATATCGGCATCGTATTCCAGGACCCCAGCATTGACGACCGGCTTACCGGCCGGGAGAATATGCAGCTTCATGCCACACTTTATGATATTCCCTCCGCAAAGGCGAGAAAACGTATCGATGAACTGCTCAGCCTGGTCGGCCTGATAGACCGTGCCGGCTCACCCATGAGGACCTATTCCGGTGGCATGAAACGCCGGTTGGAACTGGCCAGGGGCCTGTTGCACCGGCCGCAGGTTCTGTTCCTGGACGAGCCTACACTGGGCCTTGACCCTCAAACCCGTGAGCACCTCTGGACTTACATCGGCGACCTGGTCACAAAAGAACAAATAACAGTCATTTTAACAACGCATTATATGGAGGAGGCTGAGAGGCTCTGCAGCCGGATCGGGATAATCGATTTCGGCAGGATCAAAGTCATCGATACTCCCGGTAATTTGAAAGCCTCGCTGACGGGTGACGTGGTGACCATTTATACTGATCGTCTTGACGAATTCACAGCCAGAGTCCAGAGCCTAAACATTGCATCTAACATAGAAAAAAGAGACGGATATATCAGGCTCACCGTTAAAGACGCGGACAAACTCGTGCCCAGACTCGTCGAAATAGCCTCGTCCGCAAAAATCGAAGTTAAATCAGTCTCCATCCATAAGCCGACCCTGAATGATGTATTCCTGCATTACACGGGCAGGGAGATACGCGCCGAAGATGCTGAAAATAACCTTGTAACGCACATGAGAACATGGAGCAGGATGAGATGATTGAGTTTCGCAAGATCGGCGCCCTCTGGTACCGGGAAATGCTGCGCTACTGGCGCGAGAAGTCACGTATCATCTCGTCCCTGATCCTGCCGTTGTTATGGCTACTTGTATTCGGCAGCGGTATGCGGACGGTCCAGTTGCCCGGTGTGGATAACTACCAGGTATACATCTTTCCCGGTATCGTGGGAATGACGCTCCTTTTCACATCAGTTTGGTCCGGGATATCAATTATCTGGGACAGGGAATTCGGATTCCTCAAGGAAATAATGGTGGCTCCCATATCGCGCACCTCGATTGTTATAGGCAAAGCGCTGGGTAGCGGTACCGGGGCTTTTGTCCAGGGTTTTATCTTGCTGTTGCTCTCTTTCGTTGTCGGAGTACAGCTTTCACCGCTGGCATTTGTAGTCTTGATACCCGTTATGATACTGATCGCCGTCGGACTGATCGGCGACATAGCCTTCGTGCTGGAATGGCGG
>CAZABI010000064.1:0-5909 GCA_964483235.1 uncultured Dehalococcoidales bacterium
TTGTGACCACCTTTTTGAGTCGCCCCCCGCGCGGGGGCGTGGATTGAAACTTAATGTCAGCGGCATATCGAAACTACTTTCAAAGTCGCCCCCCGCGCGGGGGCGTGGATTGAAACAAAACAGTCGGCGTAGACCTGGAGATAGGCTTCGTCGCCCCCCGCGCGGGGGCGTGGATTGAAACTTTTCAGCCTGTTCAAATGGTGACAGGAAAAGGTCGCCCCCCGCGCGGGGGCGTGGATTGAAACTTCTGTGATGCTGCTGGTATCAGTGAGCTGCTCTGTAGGTTCACCGTGCACTAATCTTTGATATAAATGGCATAATATAGGATCACTTAGATTTTGGGGAGGGAGAACTTATTTAATATTCGTGGTAAAAGTATAATAATTCTGAGCATCGAACTATAAGAAAAAATAATGGTATAGAAAAAATACCTGGAATATTTTGAAAAGTGTCCCTCGCTGATCCGCGAGTTAATTAAAGAGCGTATAGATGAAAAGCGCAAGGGAGGTCGGAAAGTAAGAAAATTTAATACAATCGTTTTTCGATCAGCAAAAATCACACAGTCTGATTCAACCCTGCCGATTACATCCCGTGCCAGGTACAAATCTCGCTCAGTGGCGCCCGGTTACTTCTGAATTTATTAGCCAATGCGTCAGGATCGGGATAACCAACTGCCAGCGCGATCAGCAGTTGCTTCGAGTCCGGCAGCTTGAGGATACGCTTGACCTCATAGGGATAGTTGATGCCGGCGGCCAGCATGATCGTTCCGAGCCCGTATTCCAGTGCTGCCAGGCTGATGGTCTGGGCCATGATGCCCACGTTCATAATAGCCCATTCGCTCAGGCCGGATTCGGTGTAAATGTAAATAGCGTTGGGGGCATCGAAGAAGCGGTACATATCCACAAACCAGTTCAGCTTTTTCTCTTCATCCTCACGTCCGATACCCAGCGCCTGATACAGCCGGATGCCGTTCTCCTTCCTGCGTTCTTTGTAGGGTGAGGGCCATTCGGGGTAAGCAATAACCGGCGTCCTGTCGTCCTGCGCGAAAGCCCTGGCGGCCAGCGCTTCCCGCAATTCTTTCATCACGTTTCCACCGGCGACGGAGAATTCCCAGGTCTGAGTGTTGGCCCAGGAAGGCGCCCTCAGCGAAACAGTCAGTACCTGTTCCAGGACGTCCCGCGGCACCGGGTCGGGTTTGAAAGCACGTACGCTGTGCCGGGTCTTGATCGCTTCAATAATATCCATCTGCTCACCTCAATTTCCGTTGATGTACGCTGATATCTGTCATTGCTGATTATGGGGGGCAAACTACCACTTATGTGCCCATTTTACTCCCATAGGTAGGCCTATGTCTTAATGGGAGCAGTATATCATCCGCCCCAATATTTTGTGATAGTATGATACAATTCTATCACGTATAAGGGAAGCTGAGACTATACTTGATATAAGGGTATACTTACCTTGAATTAATACAAAGCATCGAAAATGTAAATAATATTAAGGTGCTCAGCAAACTATTATCATAGACTTCATGCTCTGAAAGCCGGGAAAATACAGATTATAGAAACATTAGCTGAATACAGGAGAAATACACTATGAAGAAAATTAGAATTGGAGCAGGTTCAGGCTATGCTCCATCCAAGACTAAGGAGGCCTTGAGGCTTATTGAAGAGGGAAATATTAAGTACCTCTCGTTCGATCAACTGGCAGAGTTAACCATGTCTATAATGGCAAAAAATCAACAGCGTGATCCTTCCAAGGGTTACCTGACCGGCCATATTGCGGACGGTATGAAGCAAATCTTACCCGCTGCATATAAAAAAGGGATCAAGATCATTACCAATGGGGGTGGTGTTAATCCGGAAGCAGCGGCTGACCAGGTTTTAAATATTGCTAAAGAGAATGGATTAAATGATCTCAAGGTAGGAGTTATTAAAGGAGACGACATATCCGGCAGGATTGACGGTTGTCTGAAGAAAGGTTGGAAATTCATCAATTCCGAAACCGGTGAAGATGATATCAGCAAGATAAAAGATAATATATTGATCGCCAATGCTTATATCGGTTCCGACTCGATTATAGGTGCTTTGGAAGCTGGCGCTGATGTGGTTATTACTGGAAGGTGCTCCGATAGCGCTCTTTTTGTAGCGCCTATGATGCATGATTTCGGCTGGAAGTTTGAAAATAAATATTGGCCGTTGATAGGATCAGCGATAACAATTGGACACACCCTGGAATGCGCAGATTTTCTAACAGGTATTGCCAGCCCTATCTGGGAGAACATACCCAAACCGGAAGAGATAGTTTACCCTTTAGCTGAGGTGTGTGAGGATGGTACAGCTTTATTAGAGATGCCCTCTTCAGGGGGAGGACTGTTAAATGAATGGACTGTAAAGAGCCAGTTGGTATACGAGGTACATGATCCCAAGAATTACATAATGCCTGATGGCATAGCCGATATGACAGCCGTGAAGGTTGAAGATCTTGGAAATAATAGGGTAAGGCTATCCAATATGACCGGTAAAGCCAGACCCGGCACATTGAAGGTGATAATCGGCTATCCGGGTGGATTCATATCCGAAACGATGACCGTAATTTCTGCCCCAAAAGCTTTAACTAAAGCCAGGAGGGTAGAAGAGATCGGTTGGAAAAATCTCGCTAAATACGGTTATAAGCCTGAAAACGTTGACGTGCAAATTGATTATATCGGCATCAATTCTCAGCTTAAGTCCATTGCTCCTATCCCGGATGAAGACAGTATTAATGAAATTGGTTTACGGGTAGCTGCCAGGGGCAAGACCGCTCTGGATGCAGCGTTGGTGGTCATGTCCTTTATAGATCCCTCGCCGGTTGGGTGGTCGTTATCGGCGCCGTCAAAACCACGCAGCTATATTGCTTTGTGGCCAACATTGATACCACGGGAAGAAGTTCCCACAGATTTTATTATCAAGAAGGTGGTTTAAATATGAGCAAGACAGTATTAGTGAAGGATTTAGCCTACGTCAGAAGCGGGGATAAAGGAAATATATCCAATGTCGGGATAATGGCTTTCAACGATGGCAACTACGCGATATTAAAAAAACAGATTGTACCTGACCGTGTAAAAGATCACTATAAAGACCTGGTTAAAGGTGATGTTAAGGTATACGAGATGCCCAATATTAATGCTCTTCAGGTAGTCATGTATAAAGCGCTTGGTGGTGGGGCTACCAGTACCCTGAGGATGGATGAGACAGGCAAAGCGATGTGTTTAGGTATGTTGTATATGAAGATTGAGGTGCCGGACGAATTTGTACCTGCCGGGCCACCCATGTAATTACCCGGTTAAGTGCGATGATTTAATCTACGTATAGATTGTGGAGGGGCAGATGGAGACTATCGAATGTATATTAACGCGCAGGAGCATCCGGAAATACACGGATAAGCCAATAGCAGACGAAATAGTGGCACAGTTGTTACAGGCGGCTATGGCCGCGCCATCATCAGCCAATGAGCAGCCCTGGCAGTTCGTAGTCATCAGGGACCGGCAAATGCTCAACCTTGTATCCGCTATCCATACATATTCTTACATGCTCAGTCAAGCAGCTCTGGCTATACTGGTCTGCGAGGATCCAACATTTGAAGTGAACGCCGGCCGCGGCCCGCTTGATTGCTCAGCTGCGACGGTGAATATCCTCTTAGCAGCGCATTCGCTGGGTCTAGGCGCGGTGTGGGTGGGCATATACCCGGTGGAGGAACGCATAAACAGGATCAGGGAGTTGCTCAGCATACCTTCTCATGTTATACCCATATCACTGGTTTCGTTGGGCTACCCGGGTGAGAAGCTACTTAGCGAGGACAGGTTTAAGCAGGAGAGGGTGCACTATGACCGCTGGATGGGGCAGGAAGCAAGCAGGAGTTAGGTGTGTAACTAATCTTCAAAGCTTGCATTTTCCAGCCACTGATTAATTACCAGGTTCCATTCCTATTTTTTCTCAGCATTGGTAAGGACGTTGTACTGTGACGTTTCAGCCAGATTAAATTCCACCCTCAATACAGTACTCCCTGAGCGTATTAAGCGCGGCGAAGAACTCCTTCATCATGGTGCCAACGGGGTACATGCCGGAGCGGGTGATGCTGATAGTGCCGTCCTTTTCTTTGACAATTCCCGTTCCTTTGAAGAAGAGCATCTCCATAGGTAGCTTTGAGTGGATATCGGCTCCAAAGCGTTTTTGGAAGGAAGCGTTTTCCAGCTTCATGCCGAAGAAGCGGGTGAGCATGTAATAGCGGTAGTGTTCGAGGTCAGACAGGCGGCGCATTCGCACGATCGGCAGCCTGCCCTGTTCGATTAAATTATGATAACCCTCTATCGAGAAGGAGTTGACCAGGAAGTCGCCGCCCAGGAAACCCACTGACCCCGCGCCGATGCCGATATAGTCATCATAGTCGATGATGTACTCGTCGATCATGAGGTCACCGCGCGAGAAGCACCAGGCAGTAGAGGCCCTATAACCCGCATCAAGCACCTCTTTTAAAATCAGGTCATAGAACTGCTTCTCATGCGAGGTATCCACTTTACGGAACTTACGGGTTAAGGCATCGAGTTTATGTGGTGAGGGCATGAGCGGGTAGAAGGTGGCCTGGTCGGTGCCGAGGTCTTTGAATATCTTCACATCGTTACCAAACTGCTCCAGCGTCTGCGTGGGGAAGTTGAACATCAGGTCAACGTTCACGGTATCGAATTTGCCCTGCGCCAGCCTCAGCTTCTCGATCGAGTCCTCACCCTTGAAGAGCGTGCGGCCCATGGCCTTCAACAGCGCGTCGTCGAAGCTCTGAACACCCACCGAGAGCCGGTTAACGCCAATGTCCTGCAACCGGCTAATGGAATCGGGGGTAAGCTCACGCGGTGTGGTCTCTAGCGAGATGCGCCTGACGTCGAATTTCGAGCGGAGGTAACTGACGAAATCAGACAACTCGTCCATGAGCACGGTGGGCGTGCCTCCGCCGAAATAGAAGTCATTGAAGCGGAAGCCGAGATTCGCATACATATCGAGCTCTTTGCGCAGGTCTTTGAAGTACTGCCTTGCCTGTTCTTCTTTGAAAAGGTAGCGGTTGAAGCAACAGAAGGGGCAGAGCGTCTTGCAGAAAGGAATATGAATGTAGAGTGAGATGCCGCCGCCGCGCTCATGGCCTTCATGAGCGACATGGACGGTATCGATATCACCGGTGAACTGAAGGAAGCTCTTGCCGGAGTAGCGGACAACTGCGCCAACGAACCAGGGTATCATGGGCCAAATTATACCGTATCACCCTCTCCCCTGCCCCTCTCCCTGCCAGGGAAAGGAGGTTGTTTCCTGTCGGTTAATGGGAGTATTTATTGCAATGCCTTTGGTTTCAAGTCGGGGCATGTGATCCAATCCGTAATTGGCAAAAGCCTGCCCCGCTCGATTTTGAAGATGAGGGTGCGGTCCGGCGCCGGCTTATTGGCCGTAAACGTATAGGTGGTCATGCCCAGGGGTTTAAAGTCCTTCAATTTAAGGAACTCATCGCGCAGGCTGATGCCGTTCAGCTTTTCCCATCCCTGCTCTTTGACAACCTTGTTCATGCAATGGCCTACGGTGTATAAGACCGGCCAGGCTCCAAGGTAGCCGATGCCCCGCTCAGACGGCTGTCTTTGATTTTTGTCGAAAGCTGTAAGGGCTTTAACGACACCCTCAACCTCGGACATAGACCAGGAGGCTATGCTACGGGGGCCGACCATGCCCTCTACCAGCGCTCCTCCCAGGATCACGGATGTCTCGTCCATGCCCCAGGGGCCCGTAGCGCGGTGGATTTTACCTGGCTCGTAACTGTAGAGGTCATGGCTTAACATATCCAGAGAAGCGGCCGCCGAGCTTATGATTATGGGCCCCTGTCCCCGCGTCTTATCA
>CAZABI010000065.1:0-5867 GCA_964483235.1 uncultured Dehalococcoidales bacterium
CCCATTGCGGCAGGCGCTTCACGTTCATCTCTCCAAACCTTGCGGTAGATTATAGACCTACTTTTCTGCATATGGCAAAGACTTACTTCACTTGTATATTCCTGCCTGATTGAATTTTTCACGTTTATCTAATAACATTTATGAGTTGTACCATATAGATCTTAAAGATAGACAAGTTTAAATGGTATTTAGCTCACCGATATTCCTTTTTCTGTTCCTTCCTATCGTCTTCGCCGCTTATTTTGCAGCAGGACGCAAGTTCCATAACGTTCTTCTCATTATCGCGAGCCTAATCTTTTACGCCTGGGGAGAAACCATCTACGTACTCATCATGGTATTTTCCATCCTGCTTAACTACGTCCTCGCCATACTGATACAACAAGGACATGACAGGGGACTGGACTCTCGCGCCAAAGCTTTTCTTATTATCGCTGTCATTGCCAACCTGTGCCTGTTGTGCCATTTCAAATACGCTAACTTCCTGGTCGATAACCTTAATTCCATGTTCAGTTTTGTTGGATTGGGCTGGCTGCAAATCAGCTTATCAACCGTACATCTTCCCATCGGGATATCGTTCTTCACGTTCCAGGCTCTTTCCTACGTAATTGACGTTTACAGAAAAGCAGCGACTGCTCAGAGAAAACTGATTGACGTAGCGCTGTTTATTTCTTTTTTCCCGCAACTCATAGCCGGCCCGATCTTACGCTATCACGATATAGCTGCGCAGATAGAGAAGCGCAGTATAACGCTGGACAAGTTCTCGTATGGCATACAGCGCTTTATTATGGGCCTGGGCAAGAAAGTGCTGATTGCCAACACACTCGCAGTGGCTGCCGACCAGATATTTGCCATCTCTTCCGGCCAACTAACCACCGGCTTAGCCTGGCTGGGAATTACCTGTTACACACTCCAGATATATTTTGATTTTTCCGGTTACTCAGATATGGCCATCGGAATGGGCAGGATGTTCGGGTTTGAAATACTGGAAAATTTTAATTATCCCTATATTTCTACTTCTATACGCGACTTCTGGAGACGCTGGCATATTTCTCTGACCAACTGGTTCAGGGATTACCTGTATATCCCGCTGGGAGGCAACCGTGGTACACCTGCCAGGACGTACCTCAACCTGCTTATTGTTTTTTTCTTATGCGGATTGTGGCATGGTGCAAGCTGGACCTTCGTAGTCTGGGGATTGTATCATGGGACTTTCCTTATCCTCGAGCGGCTTAGATTTGGTAAATTCGTAAATTCCATGTGGCGGCCGTTCAGGCATCTATACACGATCCTCGTTTTTATGATAGGTTGGGTCTTTTTCCGCGCCGACACTCTTCCTTATGCTCTGGAGTACGTCAAGGCGATGTCCGGGTTTGCTGCTGGAGACGGTATTCAGTATTTCGCTGCTATGTACCTGAATAGGGAAATTATGGTTGCCATGGTTATCGGAATAATGCTGTCAGCGCCGATATTCCCCTGGCTGAAAAGGATCAGGAACAGCATGGCAGAAAACTGGGGGAATAAAATTGCCTTCACAACTTTTGCCGTTAATGCGGGTTCATCTTTAATAAATATTCTCTTTCTGGGCATCTTGCTGGGTGTCTGCGCCCTTTACCTGGCCAGCGGTTCATATAACCCATTTATCTATTTTAGGTTCTAACAACGATGAAAGTCAGGATAGCTGTTTTATCACTCTTCTCAGGATTGCTGCTGCTAATAGCAATCCTCGCAGGGTTTAGCTTCCGGACTGTCCTTTCCAGCATCTTTCCACCCATATTTACAATATATATGGACCAGCCGGTTGAGAATGCAGAATTTCGTCTTTACTACTACCTTGAAAGGGGGTTTAACGATAAGGATTCACTTAGTGTAAATATAACCTCGGAGAACGCTTCATCATTGGTAAGCTTCCGGCTCCCCACTACCGCTGCCAGTACAGTAAAACTGAGAATACGTGGTTTACAACAGGTCAATATCAAATCTATTTCCTTTGGGACGCTCGAATGGTCGGTGGATGATATCGTCAGAACATTTTATCCAGGTGAGACTGTAAGCCGTTTTGGGGTAGAAGACGGACTGTTAAAGGTAGCTTCGACAGGAAAGGAGATTTCCCTTCAATACTCTGGAAACATAACTAATGATTTCGTTAGTTCAGCAGAGAAATTGCTTTTCACTTATTTTGTCATCCTGGCAGTTTGGCTGTTCCTATTCCTATTTACAGACGCGATACTTGCCTGGAGGCACACGCCCGGTTGGTTTGTACAAGGGAAAGCAGCCAACATTATTCTGATAACAGGTTTCTTGTTAGCCTTATTCACTCCTCTGGCAGGCTATTTTACAGGCGTCGAGTCGAAACTCTCCAATACGGAAAACCGGGAACTTGCCAAACTGCCCGAATTATCCATAGCCGGGCTCAGTGAATTCCCGGCAAAATTCGAATCTAATTTTAATGACAACTTTGGCCTGCGGTCTATTTTGGTACGCTGGAACAGTATGATGAGAATCGGTCTCTTCCAGCAATCACCGGTTAGCTGGGTAGTCATTGGCAAGAATGGTTGGCTTTTCTTGAACAACCTCAATAATATCGAGGATTGCCGCGGATTCTTGCATTACACTAATGAGGAACTACGTACTATCACACACAATTTTGAAGAACAGCAGGAATGGTTAAATAAACAGGGGATATCTTACCTGGTAGTAATCGTACCCGACAAGGAAACCATTTATCCTGAATACCTGCCGGACAGTATCAGACGCACAAATGGTAAAACCCGCCTGGATCAGCTTATCGATTATCTGCAAAAGAACTCCGATTTCCGGGTGCTGGATTTAAGACAACCATTACTGGAAGCTAAAAACGGAAAATATTCGACTTTTTACCGGACTGACGGACACTGGAACGACTACGGCGCGTTCATCGGCTACAGGGAAATTATGCTAGCGCTTAAGCAGCATTTCCCTGATATCTCGCCCTTAGGAGAAGATGACTATGCTATAGTAGTCAGACCATGCAGTGGGCGTGAGCGGCTAACCCGGCTCGTACAGGAGGCATGTACAACGATGAAGAGATATTATTCTTACCCAGGACAGATGTTTTAGCCGATGACCATAAAATAAAGAAAGCCATCGTATTTATGGATTCTTTTTATAAATCTATACATCCTTTCTTACAGGCAAATATCGAGCAGATATCATTCACGGGTACAGATTTCGATTATGCCCTTATCAGTTCGTTTAAACCTGATGTAGTTATCTATGAGCTGGTCGAACGCAGAGTGCACGACAGCTTACTCGGAATTATTAAAAATGAATAAGTGTCTATTCCACGTATAAATAATGGATTAATAATTAGCAGATTACCATTGACATCTTCTACCTTAACGTATATGCTGTGGAAAAAGAATAAAGCAGTGCAAGGTGCCTGCGGGCGACCGCAGGCTTAATCGGAGCGCAAGCCGGTGCAATTCCGGCACAGTCCCGCCTGCTGTTAAAGTCAGAACGCCGCCTTGCCATGCAAAGCTACCTCCGCGGAGTAAGGGGGTGGGATTTCTTATTTAGTAAGGATCCCCCTGCTCAAAGGAGCAGGGGTTTTTTATTTAAATTAATAATGAAAGACATTATGTTTAAAACAATTGTATATTTTGCGTTTTCTTTCCTGTTGCCAGTCATAATAACAATTGCAGCTTGCAACAGGCCGATCCCACCAGAAGCATTAATAGACGATATCGGTTCACATATTCAACCAATCCCGGCGCCGCAGCGTATAGTTTCACTGGCGCCGAGCAACACCGAGATAGTCTATGCGCTTGGCCTGGGCGACAGGTTGGTCGGCGTTACCGAGTACTGCAACTATCCTCCTGAAGCAAAGAAAAAGACGCTTATCGGCGGATTCAGCACGGTAGATATCGAGAAAACCGTAGCATTACAGCCGGACCTTATACTTGCCACGGATATACACAGTAAAAGCGCTACACCGACCTTGCAGAAGATCGGTTTCGACGTCATTACGCTCAATCCCAGGACCCTTGAAGCTGTGCTTAAGGATATTGCACTGGTGGGAAAGATAACCGGTCAGGACGACCAGTCTCAAGCACTTGTGGAAAACCTGAGAAAGAGAATCGATGCTATAAGCAGTAAAACAGGCCTACTACAACAGGACCAGCGCCCCCGGGTGTTACTGCTATTGTGGCACGACCCGCTCATGGCCGCAGGAAAGGGCACATTGATTGACGATCTCATTAGCGTAGCCGGCGGACTTAATATAGCTCAGGATGTCACCGGGCACCAGGCCATCAGTCTCGAGGCAGTAATTACACGTAATCCGGACGTTATCATCGTCCCCATCAGCATGGGTAAGGAAGAAAGTCCACTCTGGAATTATGTGAATACTGAGCCGAGGTTTAAAACGGTAAACGCGGTAAAAAACGGACGTCTTTATCTAATAGAAGGCGACATCGCGCTTCGTTACGGCCCGCGCAGCATTCAGGCACTGGAGCAATTTGCCGGATATATACATCCCGAGCTTTTCCCATCCGAGAGTAAATAGCATATCGAGTGAAATCTATATGGAGTTGGAATCTCAGGGGAACACGGGCACAAATTACGAGTTTAGCCTGTATCGGGCGCGTCTGCGCAACGGGATCATCTCTCTATTAATATCGGCAGCAGCGCTGGCTGTCATTATGGTAATTTCAGGGGCCATCGGCAGCTCCGATATACCTCCGCCGGCGATCATCGATATGATTATTAACAGGATATGGCCGGCCGCCGGTACAACTGCCTGGCCGTCCAGCATGCAAACTATTTATTTTGATATCAGATTGCCCAGGATCGTCATGGCGGGCATGGTCGGGTCAGCGCTGGCAGTAGCCGGTGCAGCGTACCAGGGCATGTTCCGCAACCCTCTGGCCGACCCTTACCTGACCGGCGTCTCCCAGGGCGCTGCACTTGGTGCGGTCATCGGATTTCTGCTGCCGTTTGGTGTTTCCCCGGCGTTTATACCCCTGCTGGCCTTCATTGGGGCCATACTCAGCGTAACCGCCGTATACCTGATTGCCAGGGTAGGCAAGACCGTACCCATGACTACCCTTATACTGGGCGGTGTAGCCATGGGAGCTTTCCTGGCATCAATCACCTCGTATTTATTAATAATATCGGGTGATAAAATGCATGGGATCGTGTTCTGGCTGCTGGGGACTTTTTCGCTGGCCGACTGGTGGCGCGTATCCGTCATGGCGCCCTACATTCTGGCCGGCATCCTTGTCATCTGCCTGATGGCACGACCGCTAAACATCATGCAGATGGATGAAGACCAGGCGCAGCAACTTGGGGTCAACGTAGAGCAAATCAAGCTTATCCTCCTGGTTGCCGCCACATTGGCCACCGCGGCTGCCGTATGCTTCTGCGGAATTATAGGCTTCGTCGGCATCATTATTCCGCATACCGTCAGGTTACTTATCGGCCCGGATTACAGATTCCTGCTGCCGCTTTCCGCGCTCACCGGTGCCGGTTTTCTAATTATTACCGATACGGTTTCCAGGACTGCTCTCGCACCGTCTGAGGTGCCGGTAGGTATCATCACGGCATTGATAGGCGCGCCGTTCTTTTTATACCTGTTAACTCAAAAGAAGAGGGCTGTATTCTGATGACCGCAGTGACAATGACCGATGCCTGTTTTGGATACGGTCGTAAAACAATCCTCCAATCGATTAACCTGGAAACACGGGATGGTGAATTCCTGGGCATTATCGGGCCCAACGGCTCCGGTAAAACAACACTGCTCAAGGCTATGTCAGGTCTCCTAAAGGCCCAGCATGGATCTATCACCTTTAATAACGCTGATATTAGAAGTTACAGACGTGAAGATCTGG
>CAZABI010000066.1:0-5856 GCA_964483235.1 uncultured Dehalococcoidales bacterium
TTTGCTACATAAAAAGCTGGGACAATATGACCACGCAATCGCCGATTTTACTAAGGCGCTTGAACTCGATCCTGCTTATGCCTGGTCATATAACAACCGTGCCTGGGCATATTTCCTTAAGGCCAGTTATCAACGGGCGCTTGAGGATTTCGAAATGGCCATTAAGTTAGATGCCAACCTGCAGGAAGCTATAAAAGGGCACGAAGACACCAAGCGTGTGATTCGCCAGCTATATTAAATCATCCACCTGCAGATAGGGATCCACTTTCATACTAACAGAATTAAAATCGACTTGAGCGTCTCGTGCTCATTATTAAAAATAGCATCGCTACCGGCACTATTACGATAACGGCTATCACAATCCATACATAGCCCGGGCCTGTTTCAGGCTTGCTTTTATCCGGCTTTGCGGGCTCAGGTGGAGGAGAGGGAATTGTGGTAAAGGAGAAGGTCGAACTCCAATCGCTGGAAATTGCCTGGCCCTTGACCTCAATAGCCCTTACCCGCCAGTAGTAGCTCTTACTGTATTCCAGCTCATCCTTATATTCATATCCCGTCGTGGTAGTAGTGGCCCTCTTCAGTATTTGCTTCATTTCCGGATCTTTGGCAATTACCAATTCGTATTTCGTGGCCTCCTTATAAGGCGACCATGATAGCGAGGTCGGCTTAAGCGGACATCCTGTACAGCTGTCTTTCGGACTGAGCAGCTCAACCCCGTATACGGGCGTATTAACGATGAATCCCGGCTTCACGGAGAAGCTGCGCACCTCAGACCAGGGGCTTACTGCTATCTGACCGGTAGAAGATCTGCTGACCCGAATGCGCCAGTAGTAGGATGCGCCTGCTTCAGGTAGTGAACCAGGCGCTATCCAGGCAGCGGGTTTGACCACATTATAAGAATCAAGATTAATGACGATTGATCCGGTTACAGATTGGAGAACAGAGACACCACCCGGAACGGCGATGGCAGGATTAACCTTCATCGTAAGTTGCCTGTCTTTGTAAATCTGTAATTGGTAACGTACAGCCAGGCAGAGCTGCTCCCAGGACAAGTCGACCTGCTGGTTGCGCCCGGTCACCGGATCACAACCGACGAAAGCGCTATCTTTCGGAGTTATCAATACCGGTCCTTTCTTAGCAAGACAGTCGGTATATGCCCACAGCATGCCCTGAAGGATATCAGGATCGTATCCGTCCACGCCGAACTGTCCACCGAAGCGGTTATCGATAGCGAACAGGGTCGTATAGCTATCCAGTGTACAGCATCCACAATATTTAAGCGACGATGGTTCTAACGTAAACCTGACACCTTCCTGCGTAACCGGCGAATAAATATCCAGACAATCCCACGGAATACCATATTTAGGCATAGCCTGCCACGGTCGCAGGGTTCGACAGACTCCACTGTTATATGTTCCCTGAGTAGTCTCCGTGATATTATCGTGTGCACAATATAAGGCCGGCTCGGGATCTCCGGTTTTGGCCGCAACTACACCGAACTGGCCTGTCACATGCGGAGGCGAAATTAGAGGCGCCGGCCAGTCCACAGATGCATGAGCCGAATTCCCGCGGCTCATCATGTCCACGTCTTCTAATTTTAAATATGCAGGGACCTGTTCCCGGTATACAGTACCAACCAGAGTCCTGGTGCCTGTGATGTCAAGCCCGTCATCGGCCAGATAAACGAATTTATTATTGGCGAAATCAGCATCGAAGGCTACGTGTACATTGCCGAAAACCGGCGTTACGGCCGGTATCGTGATCCACTGCTTACCTTCCACCGGCGAAAACGAAGCGATATCCGACTGCTGGGTTGCTGCACCAACAAGTATCTTTCCACTGGGCACGGCAGCGATGGTATGCGCAGCATTCAAACGCGTGCTGACGCTTTTTGACTTCGTATTCCATTCGGTACCTGCATAGGTGATTCTCTGTACCATACCCGTCGGGGACAGGTCATAGATGATAGTGCTAGACTCAAAAGTGAAGTCCTGGATCGGGTCCCTGGGCATTATTTCAGCCCAGAAGTCACCGTAATCCGGCGACCACATTTGGGACATGGTCAACTGTGCCGCCCAAGCTACATACTCGCCGTCCGGTTTGTCATCACATCCCTGCGGCACCCGCAGCAGAGGTCTGTCGGACTGAGGCTGGCTGCAATTAAGAGACGTAGTACGCGTCAGCACCCGTTCCCAGTAGAACCCGAGCGTCCGCCCTATAACAAGAGGGTCGGCTACCTCACTGTTGAGAGTTGAGCGCCAGACGCTATCGAAAGCCGCACAACCAGTGCCGGTGTTGCGGTTTACCGAAGCCAGGTAAATTGTGGAGCAGTCGATACTGGGGGCCACATCATTAAACCAGTCTATGACTGTATCGATCAGTCCGAGCTGGTTCCAGGTTTCACCGTTGTTTCGGCTAACTGAAAAGGCTGACTCGTCCCTCGCAATAGGGAAGAGCAGCAAATTATTGAACCATGCGGCGCCTGTGCCCTGTGCCAGTGACCCTGTGCCTGCGAAGGCCAGCGAAGAATCATCGTTCCAGGCAACTCGGGCGCTGCCCGTGCCATCTTTAAGGGTAGTGCAAGTTCCCTGGGCTGCGGCACCCGTGGGCGGTTTTAGAGCAGGATACCAGCAAGGTATCGGGCAAACGGTTGGAGTGTCGGTAAACCAGGTCGGAACTGTGGCCGTACAGGGAAACCCGTAATGCTCGCCGGCCAGTAGCTTGCCCGAGGCATAGGTGCCGTAATAGGCAATACTGTATATTGACTTGTCCAGTGTCCTGGTTGTATCCATCAACATGTAAACATGCGTATCGTCAATTCGGAAGATGCCATCCTGGCAGGTGGCTGCTTTACTCCCATCAGCGTCCAGACTGATGTAAACTCGCCGCAGCGTTGCCGACTGCCCCACGAAGTCCTCTGGAAGTTCCAGGTCGGTATTAACGAGTTGGAGCATGCCCGGCGATGCGTTAGCAGAGGAAGAAGAGTTCTTGACCTCCACGCCGGGAGCGTTGAAAGCGTAGTTATTGGTGGCATTGGTTGTCATATCACGGAAACCAACGTTGAAATAGGTCGACGTAGCATTAGCATAAATCAGGGCAACCGAGAAATCAGATGGGTAGCTTGGAGAAAACTTGATACTGAAATAATCGGCCGCGCCCAGGGGTACCGGTGGCACTGACGGCGCAAGTCCTTGATCCTGCCATAGTCCCCAGGTCCGTGAACTGGAAATATAGAAGCTGCCATTACCTGTACCCGTGACAGTCGCTATACCAATGTCATGTATGCCACCGTTACAGGCAACAGAGATATCGATTCCACGTATAGACTCGGCGGGATTGGTCAGTATAATACCGCAATCGACCCAGTTCACACCCGCATTATCCGTGTAAATAATATAACGCGGAGCATAACCCTCTGCTGCAATTCCATACGTAACAGCCCATACATCGGGATTATCCGGCGCAATGGCAACGTGGTACATCTCGTTGTCCGCCCAAAAAGTCGATAGATTATTAAATGATGCATCTGTCCAGGATACGCCATTGTTGTTGCTATGATAAATCAGGTTCTGCGAAAGGTTGGGTATTGCGGGATCTGGAATCCGGACTATAGCCACAACCCTGCCATTCATTCCGGCGGCAATATCGATTATTTCACTGGGGCTGAGAATATCAAAACTACCAGCAATAGAACCGGGAGTACCAATAATGTCCCAGCGCATGATACCGGCCTCCGCCCGTACAGGAGAGGTGTTACCCATACTCGCCGGCATTATTAAAATAGCCGCCAGGGTGAAGTACAATAAAAATCCCGCTTTGCGCGGGATAAATTGTTTATTCGTTGTTTTCCGTGAATTCAGCAAATCATTAAGCCATTGTAGAATAATGGGTTGAGTACCCTTGCGGTGAGATCCAGACACCTTTCTTTTCACGGTTTCAGATATCACTCGTTCTTATTCACTATATACGAAATCCGTCACCCTCCACCTTAGAACCATATCTCCATTTGGTTACATTATATCAACCACAAAGATACTGTCAACGTATCTCAAATATGCCGGCATTAGTGACGATCATATTTCTACTTGATGTTGCAGTAAACATTGCATACAACATAATTAAAAGACTCATATGAGTATCAGCGCATAGCGTCACAGGTAAGAATAACGTGACCAAACGTGGGATTTTCTTAATTATCGTGGCCGCGATTATCCTGATTGTTATCTCGTTAATATCGATCTTTATACTGGGAATTTTCGACCGTACCGCTAACTATGTCAGCCTAAAAGATCCAAATCCCGTGCCATGGATGTTGCACGGTGTGGTGCTCGACCTCGGCAACCATGGCAATGCGGATGATAAATCTATTGAATCTCCCCTGATCGTCAAAATAAGCGAATCAGCCTATGTAATGTGGTATCGCGGGCAGACTTATGCCGATAAAATCGGGCGTGTAATGGGCGCGACTTCCATCGATGGAATTAACTGGACTAAAACAGGCGTGGCTATGACTCCTACAGAGCCATATGAAGAAGATAAAATAGACCCCATGGCTGTTATTTACGAGAACGGCGGATATAAGATGTGGTATGGCGCTCCCGCTTATGGCGGTTGTGCCTGCTATGCCACATCTCCCGATGGCATTAACTGGACGAGAGCCAGAGAAAATCCAGTGCTGCGAAAGACCAGCGGAGCCTGGGACAACGAAGGCGCCGGCGGGCAAGCACAAACCTCAGGGTCCAGATAAACCAGCAGAAAAGTCCAAAGGCAAAAACAGATGGAATATATGGTAATAAACCAGGTCTGCAAGTTGCACTAGCCAATATATCATGGTTTTCCCTTTACTTATCCTCGCTGGTTTTTAAAAAACACCATGTCCGTTATCTAATGCTGACTATATCACAATGTGGTAAAGCTTAATAGCTATAAAAGTCAAAATGCGCGTCCACATTCTGTTAATGTTCTAAGATTTTGTCAGCCCTGCCGGCTTCTCATACCGATTATCCTACGTTGGACTATGCAATTAATAATCTATATACTAAATTTGGTATGAATCGTTCTATCCTTGGAGCTATATTTGTGGTAATAGCCCTGTTTGTTACCATGCTGGCTTCATCGTGTTTCTTTTTTGACACACCTACGGAACATTACAAAAGGGGCAATGCCTTCTATGCCGAGAAGCAATGGGATAAAGCAGTGGCTGAATATACCACGGCCATCAGTAGAGATTCGAGGCAGGCTATTATGTTTACTAACCGCGCCCTCTCATACAACCAGTTGGGCAAGTATGATGAGGCCATTGCCGACTGCAACCGAGCCATTGAACTTAATCCCAATATGGAACTGGCCTACGTTACACGAGCTTCTGCTTACAATGAAAAGGGGCAATATGAACTGGCGCTGGTAGACTGCAATAAAGCGCTCAGTATTAATCCCCGATCAGCTCTGGCATTGATCAACCGGGCCTGGGCTTATAATGCGAAGGGATTGTATACTGAGGCCATTGCTGATTGTACCAAGGCCATCTCAATAGAACCTTCACGGGCTATTGCGTATATGAACCGGGCCTGGTCCTATAACGAGGAGGGTAAATACGATCTGGCCATGGCCGACTGCAACAAGGCTATCAAGCTGGACCCTACATTGCCCCTACCCTATGTCAACCGCGCCTGGGTCTATAACCAGATAGGCGGTTATGACGAGGCTATAGCCGATTGCAATAAAGCCATCGAGTTAGATCCAAACATTGCTACAGCTTATGTAAACCGGGCCTGGGCCCAGAATATGAAAGGCAATTTCGACCTGGGCATAGAAGACTCCAATAAGGCTATCGAGATTAATCCCAAGTTGCCCTTC